>JBDUAX010000506.1:0-3352 GCA_040004455.1 Gemmatimonadaceae bacterium | reverse complement strand
AACGGTGAGCAAAGTCGGCGCGGTTACGGTCAATCAAGTGTGGGTGGCCGGCGATATCGGACGACAGATTATCAATCCGAGCGGCGCCGACAATCAGGTACAGGGCGCGATTCTCGACGGAATTTCCGAGGCGCTTACCCAGGAAATCACTTTTGAGAACGGGCGCACCAAACAGAACAATTTCAACGACTACAAGTTGTTGAGAATGCCGGCAGCGGCGAAGGTCGAGGTACACTGGAAGATTACGGACAACAACCCGACGGGGTTGGGTGAACCGGCGCTGCCGCCGGTGATTCCGGCACTGTGCAACGCGATTTTCATGGCGACGGGGAAGAGGGTGAGAACGTTGCCGTTGAGCAAGACGGATTTGAGCTGGGCGTAAGGGCGGGCGAGGGACTTCAGGTGCAGTATGGAAGGGCGAACGTTTGGCGCACGACGGGCAACGCGCATTCCGATGGGGAAGGCCAACGCACAACTGGCAACGCGCATTCCGATGGGGATGTACGTTGCGGTTGCACGTTTTACGTGACACGCCAGGGCCGTTAACACGTGATGCGTTGACGTTGACACGTGATCAGAGGCGTGGAGCGCGGGACTAGCGGCGTCTTGGTTTGTTTGAGGGTGCGGGAGTGCGACGCCGAGAACTCCGAACAGAGTTCAGAATTAATCAAATGAAGTTCGGGGCAGCTCGGCGAAGCCGAGTTGCCCCGTTTCCTTATGACACTGTCCTTTCGGGACACTTTAACGCGTCACGTGTTAACGGTAGTTTCGTACAACGTGAAACGTACAACCACATCGCATCACGGTTTTTGTTTGTCTCACTGACGCGACGATGACGCCGCGACGTAAATGATCACCTGCGTTTTCCGATTTTTCGAAATAGCCTCAACAATCACCGCCATGCTCCGAAGATCCTTCGCACTATCATTGACCGCCGCATTGAGTGTCGCCACGCTTTGTTCGGCCACACTTTCCGCGCAGGACAAGCCACTCGTAACTCCCAAGGATTTCGGCAAATGGGAATCGATTGGACAGTCGCGCATGTCCCCAAACGGCAACTGGCTGGCGTTCGGAATCAATCGCGGCAACGAGGAAAACGAATTGCGCATCCGCGGCGGTGCGAACGACACGACCATTGTCGTGGCCTTTGGATCTCAGCCGGCGTTTACCCCTGATTCCAAATGGGTTGGGTACATGATCGGTATTGCGCCGAAGGAGCGCGACAAACTCATCGCCGCCAAAAAACCAGTGCACAATTCGTTTGCGATGCACAATTTGGCAACGGGGGAATCGTTCACAGTCGCTGACGTCGCGTCGTTTTCATTGAGTGGCGACGGACGCTTTGTGGCAATGTCGCGTTACTCGGCCGAAGGCAAGCGAACGCAGGATGTGCTCGTGCAGGAATTGTCGAACGGCACGCGATTGCTGTTCAGTAATGTCGCCGAGCAGGTGTGGAACGACACGAAGCCGTTGTTCGCGTTTACTGTTGCGGTTGATGGTGGTGCGGGAAATGGAGTGCAATTGTTCGACGGAAACACGAGTGCTGTCCGTGTGCTTGAGTCGTCAACGTCGTTGTATCGCCAGCTTACCTGGCGTCCCAAGAGCGACGACATCATGGTGATGCGCACGAAAGTCGATAAGGAATTCAGTGATACGGCGTTTGCAATAGTTTCGTGGTCGAATGTGAATTCGCCAAATGCTGTGCCAAAGATTTTTGATGGATCGGCCGGTGTACCGACCGGCATGCGCGTAACGGATTATCGTCGTCCGCAGTGGTCGAAAGATGGAAGCACGATTTACGTCGGACTGCGCAAGCGCGATGCTGTTGCGGATGCAATCAAAAAGAGCGAAGACAAAGTTTCTGACGTTGAGATTTGGCATCCGAACGATATTCATCTCATTCCCGAACAGCGTTCAAACGAAAGTCGTGATTTGCGCAGTACGAATCTTGCCGCGTGGCAAATCGGCAGCAGTAAGGTCCTGCAAATTGCGAACGAGTCCGACTCGCGAGTTGCTGTACTGGAAGGTGATCACTACGCAACTGAGACCGACACAAAGCCATATCCATTTGGCGCGAAATTTGGACGCGACGATGAAGATGTTTGGCTCATCGACCTGGCGAGCGGAAAACATCAGAAAGTGCTTGAGAAAATACGGTTCTTTTACGGTGCCGATCCGACTGGAAAGCGAGTGTCGTGGTTTGACGGAAAGGATTACTGGATTATGGACGTCGCAACTTGTGCTCGCACCAATGTCACTGCGAAACTAACCGGCGCGCAGAAGATAGACTTTGTCGATCGCAACGATGATCAGCCAAACAACGTGTTGCCATCAAACGGCGCGCCAGTTTGGAGCAAAGATGGCATGACGATGCTGGTGAGCACCGAATACGATTTGTGGTCGCTTGCGCTTGATGGCAGCGGTGGCAAGCGACTTACTGATGGCGCGAAAGACGGCACGATTTATCGCACAGTTTCGGTTGGTGGTGGATTCAATTCGACAGTCGCTGACCGCGCCTTTGATTCAACGAAACCGATGTACCTCACGATGTTTGGCAAGAAGACGAAGAAGAGCGGCTACGCCAAGCTCGCACCGAACACTGCACCGCAAACATTATTGTTTGCTGACGCGGCCATTGCAGGATTCACCAAGGCCGATAGCGCCGAGAAGTACACCTACACGCGTCAGCGCTTCGATGAATCGCCAAACGTTTTTGCGGCGGGCGCCGATTTGGCGAACGGCAAAGCAATGTCAAACACGAATGCGTTCCAAAAGGATTACGCGTGGGGCAAAACAGAATTGATGAATTACACGAGCACCATTGGCGTGCCGCTGCAGGCCATTCTGTATTATCCCGCGAACTACGATGCGAAGAAGAAATATCCGATGATTGTGAACACATACGAGTTGCTTTCGCAGGGCATCAATCGCTACATCGTGCCACGTGAGAACGACTACTACAACGCGAATGTGTTCACGCAGAACGGTTACTTCGTATTAATGCCAGACATTGTGTTTCGTCCGCGCGAGCCCGGCATTGCCGTGCTGCATTCGGTTGAACCCGCCGTGCGCGCAGTCATCAAACGTGGATTGATTGATTCGACGCGCGTCGGTCACGCGGGACATTCACAAGGGGGATACGAAGCCGCGTATCTCGCAACACACAGCAAGTTGTTTGCAACAGCGGTAATGGGTTCGGGCATTTCCGACATGATCAGCTTCGCGGGGCAAATGCATTGGACCTCGGTACCAGAATTTCAGCACTGGGAAACGGGGCAATTCCGCATGCAGGTGCCGCCCTGGGAAGACATGCCGGCGATGGTGAAGAATTCTCCGCTCGACAAAATCAACG
>JBDUAX010000505.1:0-3367 GCA_040004455.1 Gemmatimonadaceae bacterium | reverse complement strand
CCGCACTTGGCCACTCGATAATGTCTATGTGTCGAGCCCGTAGTGTGGGCACGACCTTGTCCAACGAATGTCGTGATGCGTCCATAGCAATTATTGCCAGGAAGATTTCGCCTTTTTGCGCATCGATTTTCACGCGTTCTGATCCTACAACGACCAGCCGCCCGCGCAGCCCCAACCCAACGAGGCCACGCACCTTTTGGCGCGTGACCTCATCAAGTTCAGACGGCGCGATTGGAGTTTCCATCATTTCGATGGAGTGCCTCCAGAGCCATCGCCTTCACCATCATCTTCCATCGTCAACTCATCGATAATCGACATGATGCGATCGGCCTCTTCCGGAGCGATGCCGGGAAGTCGCAACAGATCGTCGCGATCGAGATCGATGATGTCGTTCAGCGTGCGATAGCCGCCTTCTTCGAGCACAGCGACGGTTGCTGCTTCGAGACCGGTGATTTCAGTGAGCGGCACATCGGCTGCAACATCTGCTTCTTCGGGCAACGGCTGGAATAGCGGCGCTTCTCCGCCTTTCTCGAGCCATTCGCGGCTTGAGTACAGATCGATTTTCCACCCCGTCAATTCAGACGCGAGACGAACGTTCTGCCCGTTGCGACCGATTGCGAGCGAAAGCTGATCTTCATCAACAACTGCCTGAATCGTTTTCGAAAGAGTATCGCTGAAAACGCGCGCAACACGAGCTGGTGCGAGCGCGAGCTTTGCGAAACGCTCTGGATCGGGGGACCACGGTACGATATCGATGCGCTCGCCACCCAATTCGTTCACGACCGCTTGCACACGTGACCCTTTCAGACCGACGCACGCGCCAACCGGATCGACAGCGTCATCGCGCGATGTGACCGCGATTTTCGTGCGTGAACCGACTTCGCGCGCGGCCGCCTTGATCTCAACGATGTTCTGCTGAATTTCCGGTACTTCGAGTTTGAACAACGCCTGTACAAATAACGCGTCAGCACGGCTCAGAATAAGACGCGGACCTTTAGGCGTGTCTTCGACGCGCTTAAGAACAGCGCGGACAACTTCGCCCTGGTGATAGTGGTCGCGGTGATTCTGCTCGCGATAGGGAATAATAGCTTCGGCTTCGCGAAATTTGTTGAGCATGACTACGAGCTTACCGCGTTCAATCTGCTGCACTTCACCAGAGAGCAGATCGCCAACGCGCCCTGAGAATTCATCGCGAATACGCGTGCGTTCACCTTCGCGAACGCGCTGAATGATGCGCTGTTTCGCGGCCTGAACTGCGGTGCGTCCGAACTCGTTGAAGTCGACCGGAATTTCCATGATGTCGCCGAGTTGGAACTCGGGATCCATGACACGGGCTTCGTCGATTTGTTCTTCGCGTGCGCGGTCCGTGACTTCATCGACGACGGTTTTCAGGATTACGATGCGAATCGCACCCTTTACTTCGTCAATTTCGATTTCAGCCTGAACGTTTGCGCCGTGTTTTTTCGCGAGGGCGGCATGAATGCCGTCCTTGAGCAGGTCATGAAGTTCTGACCTGTCCATTTGCTTCGAGTTAGCAAGTTCGCGAAACGCTGCGAGTATCTCCGCGGCCCCGGACATCCGTCTTCCTCTATCGTTTCCAGTGGAACGCCAAGCGAGCCTGTTTGATGTCAGAGAGGGGCAGGTGAATGTCCGTTCCCTTTTCATCACGCAGAACCGCAACTTCGGCGCCGACCTCGCCTTCGAGGGCGAGGATTTCGACCTCCTGCTTTCCGCCAACGAGCGAAACACTGGTCACCGTTGCATGGCGACCAACGAAGCGCCTCCAGTCAGCCACGCTGTTCAGCGGCCGATCGGCTCCGGGCGAGGAGACCTCGAGCACGTAGTGTTCACCCACGAGCGCTGCTGACTCGAGTCGAGCCTCCAACGCACGTGAAGCTTTAGTGCAATCTTCTATACTGATCTTGGTGCCGTCTCGGCGGTCGATGCGGACTTCCCACACCGGTCGCGCACGAGACCCGCCGCGCCGAAGTTCAACCAAATCGAACCCCAGCGAATTGAGCTCCTCGACGACAATGGGTTCGATGTTCTCGCCCATGTCCCGTCCTTTCCGACCTCGTAACTGGCCGACAAAAACTCGTTAAAGAACAAAAAAGTGTGGGAACCATCCCCACACTTCCGGCGCATACAAAATATTGCGCAGCACGGTAACCTACCCGCGCGGGCGTTTCAGGTCAAGCCAATATTGTTACCAACGGGATCAGGCGAAACGCTACAAATGCCAGTCTACCAACGAGCTACGCGAATTTTGTTGTTCAAAACGAATCGCCAGTTCCGGGCTCAATTTCATTAACTAAATCAAGACCATTACTCCGAGTTGACGGCCGGAATCGCCGCCACGATGGCTAAAAAACCGTCCGCTGCCACAACGAGTGCACCAGCCGCTCGTATCAATTTGTCGCACTCCCAGGCCGAGGGCATGCTCTGAAAGAACCGCACGGACGTCGAGTAGGCCCTTCGCTTTCCCAGGCTTTCCAGTGATGGCTTCAAAGACTTCTGGCCCGACCTCGTAGCACCTTCCACAAATGGACGGCCCCAGGTGGACTTCGCATTCATCGGCGGGACAGCCGAGCGCGAGCAGTGCCTCAAGTCCGACTTTCAGAATCTGTGATGCTGTACCGCGCCAACCAGCATGAAGCAAGGCGATGGCCCTCGGGTGCGCGATGAACACAGGAGTGCAATCGGCAACGGTCACCGCGAGCGCCGTTCCGCGCACGTCGGTAATGTGGCCATCGACGCCGCGTTGACGTAACCAACCGTGCCAATCTCCGCGATGTGTTGTGACGACGTTGCCGTGTACCTGAACGGCGGATGCGAGTCGATTGGCGCCAACGGACGCAAGTTCGTCCTGCAGTGCTGCCCAACGATGCATCACCTGGCCTACGGGTTCTTCACCACCAAGACCGAACGAGCCATTGGCTTTCGTAGTAGTCCAACCGCGAACTTCCGATATGCCGAACACGACGGGTTCAGCGGCGTTCAACATTTGAAAAACTCGCAAAGAGTTGTGTTCGCCAAGTGACTGTGGTTTCCCGACGTGACAGCGAAGTTGCTCAACGCGCGCTCAACTCCTGACGCTGGATGCGTGCGCCGAGTGCGCCTAAACGGGATTCAATTTGCTCGTAGCCTCGTTCGATTTGGCCGGCGTTGTTGATGGTGCTCACGCCATCGGCACACAGGGCCGCGAGCAGCATTGCCATGCCGGCGCGAATGTCGGGCGATTCAACGGTATTGCCGCGTAATCGGGTTGGACCGGAAACGATTGCACGATGCGGATCGCACAACACAATGCGCGCGCCCATCGCGACGAGTTTGTCAACAAAATACAAACGCGATTCGAACATCTTTT
>JBDUAX010000504.1:0-3370 GCA_040004455.1 Gemmatimonadaceae bacterium | reverse complement strand
GTCGGTAATTCGCGAGTTGTTCACGAATGCATCTTCGAATGTCTCAAGCCCCACGCGACCCATCACGACTGCCGATGCGACGCAGTGGTGCATGCTGAATTTCCCTTCCAGACCGGTCGTGGCGCGCGGATAAATCAGAATTGTTGGAGTGACCGCGTCGACGCCAATTGCGACGGATTCTACGTCGTCTGCTGTGAAGACGTGTTCGCGCCTGAGATCCAGAATTGCATCAATCGCCGGATGCGTGCCGGCACATGACGGATACAGCTTCACCGTCACACCGGTTTCAATCGCTTCCCAGCGTTGCCCCAGTGTGCGCAGTTCGTCGCCAGGTTGCGCGTGTTCGCTGCCCATTGCCTTGAGGAATCCCTGGGGTCCTTCAATTGCGCGCGATGAAGCAGTGATTCCACTTTTCGCGAACAGTGCGGCCTGCACGCCGTTTCGTGCAGCGAGACCGGCGTGCAATGGCTTGGTGTCCGTGCCGAAATTCTCCTTGAGCCCCATGGCCATCGACGCGGCAATTGCGAGGCAATGCGCGGTTTCATCACGCGTCAATTTCAGAAGGCGCGCGACGGCCGCGGCCGCGCCGATGGTGCCGATTGTGGATGTGCAGTGCCAACCCTGCGTGTAATGGCGCGGGTTCATTGCGCGGCCAAGTACGCCTTCGATTTCGAATCCGACAACGTATGCATCGAGCAGTTCGCGTCCGGATGACTGCGCGAGTTCACCAGCGGCAAGTGCTGCGGCAACCAGCGGTGCGCTCGGATGCGCGAGCGAAACGAAACACATGTCGTCGTAGTCGAGCGCGTGCGCGGCCGTGCCGTTCGCGAGCGCGGCCCAACTCGCGCTGGTTACATCCGACGTGCCGATGATTCTGCATCGCGGCGCGCCACCTTCAGCACGCGCAACATCGCGCACTGCACGCGCAGACGGTTCAAGCGCGCCCGCGAGCATCACACCAATGGTGTCGAAATACGCCGTTCCCGCAACAACACGCGCCTCCGCAGGAATTTTTGAATTAACCACGAAGGTCGCGAAGTGATCGACGGCTGCGAGAGACTGCGGGCTGGTGTTCACGGTGCACGCTTTCCTTTCAACTCGAACAGGTAACTCGACGACTCCCGCTCCATGTATACGAAATTGCGCGGATTATCACCCAACGCTACGTCCGGAACGTTCAGCACACCCGGACGGCGCGGGCTGAAATCGGGTAACAGGATGGTGCGCGTTCCTGATTTCAGATCGACTTGCTCGACGCGCACTGGTTGAGAATTCCATCGTTGCACCCAAAGAAACTTTCCGTCAGGGCTGTACCGCAGCACGCGGTCCGTCATGACGATGCCGGGCACCGCTTGGGACGTGCCATCGCGTACTGAAAACTGCCGGTATCGATCTTCGCTGAGCGCAACAATGGATTGACCGTCAGGTGACATGACGGCGCCCCGCACCCCTTCTGGCGTGAATGGCCGGAATTTTCCATTCGCCAGTGGGCGAACGTAGCAGCGCACCGCCTGCTTTGGCTCGTTTCCGCACACGACGATATCGCTGTCATTTCGAACAAACGCACCCGCCGTGATCGCGTAAAACTCCCCGTTGTCCAGCTGCCGCGCCGTTCCGGCTCCGGTGGGATAGCTCATGAGTTTCGCCGGCACCGACGGCAGTGAACTCATTAGCCATTGCTTGTCGGCCGACATTCCAAGAACACTGCCTTCACCGATCCGCACGGCCGGTGCTCCATCGGTACGACGCAGCATCACGGAATAGTTTTCTCCAGAGACGTTTGAAGCGTCACCAAATGCAAGCAGTGATCCGTCGGTGGACATGACCGGTAAGAAGCTCACATCCAACCACGACAAATCTCTTGGCGTTGTGTCGTTCGCGAGCTTCACCCAAATGCGCTTGAAGAAATCGCTGCGAATCATCAACTGGCGTCCATCGCGTCCAATATCCTGAATCGTCGCATTGCCAATGCTCGGCGCACTTGGCAGTACATCTCCACCAAGCGTGACTTCGTCGATACGCAAAACACCACTGCTGCTCGCCGCTGCGAATGCGAGACTCCGTCCGTCGGGCGTCCAGGCCAATCCTTCCAGCGTGAGATACTGCGGCGTCAGCACTTTGTGCGCACCCTTGAGATCCACAATTGCAACAACGCCGCGATCATCGCTGCGTTCAGGATGCTCATTGAACGCAATGTGTTGTCCATCGGGAGCCACGCGCACGTCGCTCAATGAGCCCGGTGTCTCATAAAGCACAGTGCCGATTGGATACTCCAGCCGATCATTGCTGTTCACTTCATGAACAACCGCCAGCTGCATTCCGTCGGGCGACCAATCGGCATCGTGTACAGCCGTCAACAGCTCTCGAGGGGTTCCGCCACCCACCGGCATTCGCGCGAGTGTGCCCGTGAATACGCGATGGTGGTTGTACACAGCACCAACAAGCACTGCCATCTCGTCTTTGGCCGAGATAGCGAGGAGATGCGTTGCAGAGTCGCTCACGGCGCGTGGCTGGGGATTCGCCGACGTTAAACTGTAAATGCGAGGTGAACTGCCACTCTCCGCACCACTGTACACAACAGCGTCGCCGCTGGCGGTGTAGCGCGCCGAAAAAATGGATTGTGTGCGAAAGGTCTTTTGCTGCATCAACAACGTGTCGTTCGCGCTCCGTGAGTTCGCGCGACTACCCGCGAGGTACGCGCCGACGACGGCCGCTGTCGCAATGAGTGTTGCCACGGCCCATTGAGCAACGCGCACGCCTGAACGCGTGGCTGCACGGGACATTGGCTGCGCAGAACTGTGGAACGATGAACCACCATCTCTGAGAGCCTGCGCAAACGCACCTGCCGATGCGAACCTGTCGGCGGCAAGTTTCTCGAGCGTCTTTTGTACCGCCGCATCAACGTGCAGTGGCACCGTTCGACGCTGCCCTGTCAGACTCTTTGGTGATTCGGTTATCACCTTCGCCACAATCGACTGCGCCGTCGGCCCGACAAACGGCGGCTCACCGGCCAGCATTTCGTACAGGACGCAGCCGAGTGAGTAAACATCGGTGCGCGCATCGACTTCACGCGCGCCCATTGCCTGCTCGGGACTCATATACGTTGGAGTTCCAAGCGACATTCCAGTTTCGGTCATGCGCGAGCCGCCAGTCTTCGACGCAGCGAGAGCAATTCCGAAGTCAGCGACAACCGCGTGTCCGCGCTGCAGTAGAATATTTTCTGGTTTGATATCGCGGTGAATGACACCGTGTTCGTGCGCGTATTGCAACGCGTCTGCAACTTCGCCAGCAATGCGAAGCGCGTCGTCAATTGGCAGTTGCTTTTCACGGTCCAGCCGGTCGCGAAGCGATTCGCCTTCGACATACGGCA
>JBDUAX010000503.1:0-3371 GCA_040004455.1 Gemmatimonadaceae bacterium | reverse complement strand
TCAGGACTATGTTCGCGTCAGGTGCGCGCTGTCCGTCGGCCGAGTCCCATGCGGGACGGCGTATAATACGTATACCAATACGTAAACTGACGGTTGTGCGGTTGACGAAGCATGCACGGATCTTAGCACCAAGATTGCGGCTGTCAACCGGGCTGCGGGGTGGGACGGATGAGATAATCCACACGCCAGCCGAACAAATCGTCACCAAGTGCGCTGGCAGTTTGTTGCGCGAGGTCGCCGATACCGACACTCGCCAGTGCCTCGCTTGTCTTCACGGTTCCAATTCCTTTTTGAATCATGTCGAGCGCACCGATTGTTGATGAGCTCCGCAGCGATTGTTCTGGTAAGCCAAGGTTGCTTGCAAACGCGTGGAAGGCCGCGCCAAAACCAGGAAATACAATTGCCGAAATGCTGACCAGTGTCCCCAACCAGTCCCACACATGGACATTCAATTTGACAAGAATGATGTGCAGAAAGACGAACAGGAACGTCGAAGCGAACAACCGACGCGAATACAGACGCAGATTCTCTTCCGCGACTTCAGCAGTGTGGTAAACCTTGTCCATGTACGCTTTCTGACCGGCAACGATCTTGTCGCGCAGGAAAACGGTGTATGCGTCGAGATAGCCTTTTTCGAACTGAACATTGGGAACAGGAATTCGTCGCACGGTCGCGCGATACCACCAGTTTACCCACGCAGTGTGCGCGTCTTCCTGCGCGGCCTGCAGAGGAACGCGTTGCACCAGTGAGCCACGACCCATCAACCAGAGGAACCCGAGGTACCGAAGCCGTTCCGCAAGCAACCGATAATCCAACCAGCGTTCGTGAAATCTCTTTCGAACGGCGTGAGAGTAGATGGCAACGATTGCGAACAACACCAACGCTTCAAATGTGCCGATCAGATCCGGAATACCTTCGTTCAGTTCGCCCAGCCGGACCATGTGCTTCGCCTGCTCTCCCGCCCATGCCAACGCCACCGCAAACGGTGCGAGCATCACCAGCCACACAGTGGACCCACGGTGACGGATTGAATACGCAGTCGCGAAATAATCAGCCTGCTGAAACGATGGCTCGAGATATTGCCGAAGCGTCTGATGCAAACTCTCGAGCGGAGAATCACTCTTCTCCCATGTCACGTAAACATCTGAGAGTCTCGCCGGTATTCGCCAAGCCGACGGTTTCGCCTTCGAATTATTTCGGGTGAGGAATTTCATCATTCCTCCCCATACTGCGCCACTAAAGTTTCGCAGAAACCAATTCGGGACTTTCTCTGAGCGAAAATCGTTGAGCAGCGCTCGCACACTGACCGGCTTCTCGTGTTGGGATCGTCGAATAAATTCCTGCGGCGGCGCCAACAACCGTGCGATCAATTCGCCGACCGTGTAAGTCGAATCCAGTAACTTCTCGGGTGTTGCACTCGGTTCAATGACGTGAACGGTATGTACGGCATCGTGCGCACTGTTGCCGGCCGGATTTGCCAATGCGGATGGTGCGCCTTCGATGTAGATGACTGGGAGTCCGAATTCCAGCGCCTGGATGATAACACGCCCGGTGCCTGCCGCTCCCTGCGGCATGTTGCCGTCCCAGATCGCTATCAGAACATCGCAATTCCACAGCAGGCGATTGTTGACTTCCATAAACGTTGCATCACTAATTGACGAATCCGAATTGCGCTCGCCGTCGAGAATGAAGCGGCTGCGAGCAACATCCCACAACGGCTTGAGCGCAACGAATGGATCGCGATCAGCGGTCATGGAAAGATCTTCCGATGTGATTACGTCGAGTTCCCACGCAGGAGTGAGCGAACCTGCGACGCTGGCAACCATGCGATCTCCGCCCTCGGCCAACGGCGACACGATACTGATTATCGGTTGCTGCTTGTCGTAGAAAACTCTGTTCACATCGGCGGCATGCACCGCGTTTACCGATGCCTGAATTTCACTGAGCACCTTACGAATCGTTTTCTCAATAGAGCCCCTGTTAGCCGGATTCAAGCGAATGGCCTGGGGAACCTTGGGATCGTGCCATCGATTTCCAGTAACTCCAACGCGCAACGCCAATACCGGCGCCGGAAATCCTTTGTCCGGCACAGTCGAGTTTCCCGCTTGTTCGATGCTGACGTTCATTGCGTTTTAAATTGACGTTGAGTTATCGCAGCTGATTGCACTCGTACTGCACACTCGTTTTTGCATCCAGACAAAACGCGCGTTGCCCACCATTCCGAAAAACCTTCGGAACAATTACCCACACCAACAATGCCTGCCCACCACGGGGACGCGCATAACTCAACGTGGCCGTCATGGCCGGACCAACCATGCCGATGGCGTGCACTTTGGTGAGCGCTTCATCCAAATCCATCGAATTCATCGGAATGGGTTCGGTGTCCCATCGCACGGTTCCACGCTCGTTGACAAACTGCCATTGATCGTCGGCGTTCGCGAGAGTCGCGGTCAAACCCTGCATCAACTCCGGCGACAAAAACTTGACGACGGTTTCACACTGCTCGCGTCGACAGTCAGAAGAGATCTCGTCAACAATTGCGTCCTTTTTCCATTCCTTGCTCACCTTCACCAACAACGTCCGCGCTTCCGCCACAATATTTCGCGGCAAGGCCACGTCAATTGCCTTTGGAATGTTCGACGGAGTGGCATCGGGTACACGAGCTGCGACAACGTTTTCAATGGGCTTCGTTTTCGATTCCCACGGACGCCAAACAAACAGCGCCAGCATCGCAGCAACCAGTGCGCCTATAAACATCACCGATTTCGGAATTGCTGCGCGCACATTCCTGTCGCCCGGAGTTCTCGCAATTTCCTCGAGCAACATCTTCGTGTCGTGCGCCCAACGAATGTCACTCATTTCCATCGCGTTGCGTCGAGCCAGTCCTTTCAATGGTTCGGGCAAACTCCCCTCCGACAACATTTCCGCTTTGTTCACGAGGACGGGAATAACGCGCACTTCGGAATCGTTCAACGCCTTCGCAACTTCAAGGCGTACAAAGTCGTTTTCATCATCGATGCGCCGACGACCATCGGCCCGGGGGCCAACCCAACGCGTTCCGATTACTACAATCACGACCGCGGCCGCCTGTAACGAATGCTGCAGCACATCAACAAAATCGGCGCCAGGCGCAATGGAATCGATATCCATGAACACCGTATTGTGGCCGAGTTGACTGGCGAGCGCGTCATGCAACCGACCAACGTGACCGGAGCTGTCCTCACGTCGATAGCTGATGAAAATCTTGTTTCGAACGGTCGTCATGGGCGGGATGCGGATGGGCGCAAGGGTACGCCAACACACTTATGGACCACAAAAACGTGTGACGCAAGACGCCAATCGAGAATGGCGAACCCTTTAGCAGCTGACCT
>JBDUAX010000107.1:0-11379 GCA_040004455.1 Gemmatimonadaceae bacterium | reverse complement strand
CGCGAAGGACTTTGATGGCACAACGGCGCTTAATGCGGACGTGCTGCGCGAGGTAGACCTCGCCCATTCCACCCCCGCCAAGCTTTTTTTCTATGAGGTAGCGATCGGCTATGATCTGGCCGATCAGTCCGCCGTCTGCCGGTGCCGTCACGGGCGATCGAGTTGCATCCAGTCAAGCTACAGTACGATTCCGAGTGGTCAAGACGACCGTTCTAGCTCGCGTTCAATTGTTGTTGGGCAATATTCGCTTGATCGAGCGCCAATCGAATTTTGTGCGCGAGTGCGCGGGGTGTGAATGGCTTCTGCACGAATGAAATTCCGGGCTCCATAATCGATGCTCTGAGCACGGTGTCCTCTGTGTAGCCAGACATGTAAATGATGGGCGCGTTTGGCATCAGCTCCCGAAATTTTGCCCCCAAATCTCGACCGCTCAATTCGGGCATCACCATATCGGTTAGCAGCGCGTGAATGGTGCCATCGTACGTCGAACAAATGGCGAGTGCTTCGCGGCCCCCCGGTGCCTCCAAAACTGTATAGCCAGAGCCCTCAAGAATGCGTCGCGCCGCGGTTCGCACGGAGGGTTCGTCTTCAACCAGCAAAACGGTTTCGTGACCAGAGCGACCGTCACTGACATGGCCCAACGCAGGTCGCTGGGAAGGAGCGGCCTCAACCAACGGCAGGTAAATGCGGAATACCGATCCGTGGTTGACTTCGCTGTACACCCAGATGTGGCCACCCGATTGTTTGACGATTCCGTAAACAGTGGAGAGGCCGAGTCCGGTACCGCTTCCCGCGGGCTTGGTTGTGAAAAACGGATCGAAAATTCGGGCCTGAAGCGCGGAGTTCATGCCGATGCCGGAGTCGCTCACCGTCAGCAGCGCGTAGGTACCGGGTTGGGCTCCCGAATGCATTGGCGCATCGGTCTCACCGACTTCGACCACCGTCGTTTCAATCTCGAGCGTGCCACCGTCGGGCATTGAGTCGCGTGCATTGACCGTGAGATTCATCAGCACCTGCTCAAGCTGCCCGGGATCGGCGGAAATGCGACCGAGATGTGGATCGAGATGCGTTTCGAACTGAATGGCGGATGGAATTACACGTCGCAGCAATTTTTCCATGTCGCGCACAATGTCATTCAAATTCAGCACCTGCGGTTCGAGCACCTGTTGGCGACTGTACGCAAGCAATTGGCGCGTGAGTGCCGCTGCACGATCGGCGGCGTTCGCAATTTCCTGAATGTCGCCGCGAATTGGATTGTCAGTTGTCAGCTCCGACAACAGCATCGCGCTGTAGCCGGTAACCACGGTAAGCAGGTTGTTGAAATCGTGCGCAACGCCTCCCGCGAGTTGTCCTACCGCTTCCATCTTTTGCGATTGCCTCATGCGTTCTTCGAGACGCTCGCGCTCACTCACGTCGCGGAGAATCATCAGCGCGGCGGGCTTGCCGTCATGCGTAAACGGAATGCTGGTGGTTTCGGCGTTCAGCGTGGTTCCGTTCAGTCGGTGCACCAATTGGTGCTGCAAAGTTCCGGAGGCAGTGAGACCCGCCTTGTCATGCGCGCGGCGTGATCGGTCTTCCGCACTCGGCTGCGACACAAATTCGCTCACCGAACGATTCATAATGTCGGTTGGTGCTACTGCGCCGAACAATGTGACCGCGGCTGGATTCGCGAGTACGACGCGTTCGTCGCGGTGCACTATCACTGCGTCGGGGAGCAACTCAACGAGCTGACGATAACGTCGTTCGCTGTCGCGCAAATTGGCGTTGCTGGCCTTGAGCGCATGCGTGTTTCGTTGGAGCGCCTGATTGCTTTCCTCAACCTGCTGCGCCATGGAATTGAATGAAACTGCGAGACTTCCAATTTCATCGGTGCGTTTGATATTCACGCGGCGCGAGTAGTCGCCTTGAGCAACATCCACCGCCGCTCTGCTGACATCGGCGAGTGGTGACGTTACCCGGTGGCTGAGCACCAGTGCCGCGACGCCGCCGATCAGCACGACGATGAGAGCAATACCGGCCATTCCCAACACAAAGCGTCGAGCAGGCACCAATGCGGTGCCACGAGGGACTTGCACCCACGCGACCCACTGAGTGCCGGGCACGTGCGAGGTAACGCCCAGGAGCGCTTCACCTTTCGCGTTTTTGTATTCGGCGAGTTTGCCCTCAGTTTGCGGCGCGACGCCAATTGCAATCGGTTTTGCCAAATTGGTCCACAGTTTTCCGTCGGTGTTGCCAACAAGAAACGCTGCATTCGATCCGATCAACTGATTGAGCGCATCGCCCTGGCCGACGTTGACGCTGCGATACTGCGTGAGATAGCCCACCGTGTCGGGGGACTCCCCGGCGAGTTGTTTGATGAGGGGAACATGCACACGATAGATCAAACCACTGTCCGTTGCTACAATCGGACCAACTGGCGTGACATCGACCGCAGGTTCGGACACCTTGATTGCCGTTTGTACTCGAGCATCGGCGTCGATCGGCGTGAACGATTTTCCAACGCGTACCGAGTGCGATCGATCGCGATTGGTGAGCGAGTATGCGACTGCCTGCGGCGTGAGGCTGTGGCTCAACGCATCTTCGACCGATGCGCGTGACGCCGCATCGGGGTGATCGAGAAAGTGCATGATGCTGGAGTCGCGCCCAATGAGCCGCAAGTCGTTTTGAATGCGACGCCCCGACTCGCCCAGTAGCGCGGAGATTTGCTGCGTCACGCTGATGAGCCGCGTTGCAGTTGCGTCGATGAGCACTTTTTCAATTTCCCGATAACCAAGCCAGCACAATACGACGACGACGACGCAGAGCAATGCCGAGATGAGCAGCGGCAGTTTGTAGCGAAGTGACGACGACGTCGGTTTGCTGTTCATGGCATTAACGCCTAGGAACGCAGTGAATCACGAGGCTGAAGGAGCGATTGCGCAACCGGCTTCAGAACCGGCTACGAGTACTGCTGCAAGAGCACAAACGATTTCCGGTACAGCAACTAACAGCGTTAAGGTCATGACAATTCGGATTCGCGATCTCTCGCGCCACGGTGCGCCAGAGCGCCCCGCTGAATCAATAATGCAGCTGTCCACGCCAAAACGCCACTGCATAATAGTTTTCGCGTAAGGGTGAACGCGTCCATGCCGGCAGGGGGTTAATGTCGGCCACCGATCCAACAGTACAAATATCGGCTTCAACTTATCATGACGACTCTTAAACTCGCCGTTGCGCAGCACAATTCTCTACTACGCAAGGTCAAACGCAACGTTGAGACGCACGTACTCATGACACGGACCGCATCCAATCTGGGAGCGCATGGTGCGCTTTATCGGCGCGTTGACAATTCATTCTGACGGCCAGATCGAACACTACGAAAAAGCTTTGGTCGAGCCGACAATGCCTGTGCAAATGCCTTACGGAAGCCAGCGCGCCAGTAGCAGGAGAAACACGCTCACAATGGCGATGGCGCGACTGACTCGATTGCGAATGGCCCAGACAATCGGCTCGTCATAAATCTCTCGGCGCTGTGAATTAAGCCAGAGTTTGTTGATCCAATAAAGCACGAGCGGGCAAATCAACCAGATCACTTCCGGATGACGATACTGCGATCGCACGGTGTCGCTGTTGATATACAACGCCAAAACAAGCACGGCCGAGTATCCGCTCGCGCTGCCCTGGCTGATCAGAATGTTCAGATCCCCCGTGCGATATTCACGCCCGGGAATTGCCCCGGACGTATTCGCGTCCATTTCAATGAGTTCGGAGTGCCGTTTGGCTAACGCGAGACTCAGGAACAGAAACATTGAGAAGGACAACAACCAAACAGATGGGATGACTGTTATTGCTGCAGCGCCAGCCAGAATGCGCAGCGTGTACAGACCGGCCAGGACCAACGTATCGAGCAGTGCCACACGTTTCAGCCAAAATGTGTAAAGCACGGTAACGCTCAGATACAGAAGCATTACGCCCACAAACAACGGCGACACAAGCGCCGAAATAGCGAAGCCCGAAAGTATCAGAGCAGGAGTCATGATCAGACCGTGCTTGATCGGAACGGTGCCAGCAGCGAATGGCCGGAATCGTTTTCGCACGTGACGACGATCGGAGTTCAAGTCGATCAAGTCGTTCGTCAAATACACACTTGAAGCCACCAGGCAGAAAGCGAAGAACGCCAGGGTGGCCGGAATGATTTGCTTCACTTCAGACATCTTGAACACAGCCAGCAGGGGCACAAACACCAGCAAATTCTTTACCCACTGCGTTGGTCGGAGCGCACGAACGTGTGCCGCGAACGTGGTGTTTGGGGTATCGTCGCTCCACAGCTCGAGATTTCTGACCGTCGATAATTTGCGTCGAAGGCCAGCAGTCGGGTGAACGGCGATGGCGAATCGTGCCTGCTCAAAAACGGCAAGATCGGCGGTGTCGTTTCCGATGTAGTCGAATCCTTGTGCGCCGTAACGCAAAACCAGTTCTTTCGCCTTGTTGGTCGAACTCAGATTGACCTGGCCATTGGTTGCGATAACGTCGTCAAACAAATCGAGGTGCTGCGCCACTGCATCGGCGAATCGTTGGTCGGCTGCGCTACACAGCACAATTTTCCGATGCGCGCGCTGTTCGCGAAGATGTGCAATAACGTCTTCGTTATATGGCAGCAGTGATGCGTCGAGCGTAACTCGATTCGCAATCTCGCGTTTCAACGCGACCTTTCCGCGCAGGACCCACATTGGTACGAGCGCGACGTTAATCGGCTGTTGACGCCATAGCTGAACAAATCCTTCGTACAGCGAGTCGCTGAGAATCAACGTGCCATCGAGGTCGACCACGAGAGGTATCTCTGTACTCATCGCAAACCCAGCCGGCGCGCCATATCCGATTGAAGGCGAGCATTGGGATCAACGCGTTGCAGCACGGCTTTGAACCTGGCCGCCTTCGGATACATCTGCGCAAATTGCTCCGCCGTTAAACACGCGTCTTTCGCGAGATAAACGCGGCCGCCATGGCGCAAAGTGATTTCGTGCAAACGATGCATGAGTGCCAATGTGCTGCCGCGGCGCGGAAAGTCGAGAGCCAGCGAAATTCCGGGAGTCGCCCATGACAGAAGACCAGCGCCCGGTTTGGTCATTGCCTTGATCACGGCGAGGAACGAAGCGCTCTGACTCTTGATCGTCTCTTCCATCAACTCTATGCACGCGCGGCGAGCAGTTTCGAATGGCACGACGCACTGAAATTGATAAACACCGCGCGTTCCGTACAGGCGATTCCATTCCAGAAGTGCGTCCAGCGGATACAGGAATGCGTTGACGTGAATACGGCGCGTGCGCCCCGCGGTCGGAATGCGATGAAAATACGCAGCGTTAAATAGTCCAACCGAATATCGGTTCAAGACCCACTGCGGAACCTCCAACGGCATCGTGAGCCGCATTCCCCGAGCATCCGACACTCCGGAAGCTGTTGGTTTTGCCGCCTCCAATATTCCGCGACCCATGTTGCGTCCGGACGTGAGCCCGTCAATCCAACCTACCATGTACTCACTGGCCGAAGATTGGTCGGACAATCGCTCGAGAAACGCGTCGAGATTGGGAACACGCGACTCGGTTATTTCGAACGCGTTGGAGGGAACACGTTGCAACTGGAATTGCGTTCTGAGAACGATGCCCGTGAGGCCAATACCTCCCAACGTTGCTTCAAACAACTCATCGTCGCTCTCGCGTGACACGCGCGTAACCGCGCCATCGGAGGTGAGCAGATCAAACCATTCGACATGATCACCAAACGTTCCCGCAATATGCTGATTTTTTCCGTGTACGTCGTTCGCAATCGCTCCACCCATGCTGACGATAGCCGTTCCCGGACACACCGGTGGCATCCAGCCTTTGGGCAGGCAATGTCGCATGATGTCGGCAAACGAAACACCGGAGTCGCAATCGATGACGCCAGTTGATTCGTCAAACGAGCGTATTGAATTGAGGGACGTTGTGTTTACGACATCCCCCTGATCGTTCAGGCAGGCGTCGCCGTAGCTTCGTCCAAACCCCCGCGCAATCACGCCGCGCGAGCGTGCTGCCGCAATCGCATCGCACACGTCGCCGGTAGACGCGGGCGTCCAGACGCGAGACTTCGCGACACTTGAACGACCCCACGCGGTTTGTGTCTGTTCGGGAAACCCGCTCACGGCGATGTAACCGCGGGATTCAATTTGCAGCGATAATATTTGTTGGTCTTCTCAAACAACGACGTACAGCTGAGATGCAATTCTCGCTCGGCAATCAATTTGTTCGAATGAATGTTGTATTGCTCTCGAATTGATTCTTTTGTGCGGAAGAATCGATTCAGCGGCGTTGGTTTCCAGCGGTCGATCAGATACAACTCGCGCGCAGAAGTCAAATTCGGATTCGCCACTGCGGGGCGTTCCATGTCGTATATCTGGTGAAAGAAAGGCTCTTCCAGAATCGTAGTCGTTGCTTGTGGTCGGCTGAAGAAAGTGAGTGCCGTTCCCGTGCCCCAATCTGTTACCACCATGTTGCCTGGATCTGCGAGATAGCTCCTTGAGAAAGCTCGCATCTCGTCGGCGTAGTCCTTATGTGTTTCAAAGGAAAACAGCGCTCCGGAGGCGATGTAGACGCCAACATGGGCGGCCAACAACGTTGCTCCGCCCCACCAACCCCATTTCCTGCTCGCTAATGCCATCCAGCCAAGCGCGAGGATCGCAGAGAAGAAGAAATCGGTGTTCAAAATGAAAACGTTGTCTTCGCCAGTGAGCTTAAGAATGATGTAGATGTGTGGTATGGCCACTGCTGCCGCCAACGCAAAAAACTTCTGATTTTTGCGTATCGCGAGGCAGGCTGGAGCGAGCAGCAACAGCAGGAACGTGAATTCCTTGAACTGATATTTTGGAAAATTGATGAGAGTGCTTGAGAGACTCGACTTCGTGCCCTCCCTGATTACCAACAATCCTCGCGCGCCCCACAATAGTTCGTGGCCGTAGACTACGAGATATGGCACATACACAACGGCCGCTGCCGCCGTGAGCGCAGCGAGCGTTCCAATCCTTATTTTGCGCGCGCGTTGATAATCGAAGACCGGAAAAAACAGGTACGCGAATGCGCTGAGTGGTGAAACAAGCAGCGCGGCGCCAGCAAGAATTCCCGCGGCAATAATTCTTGTACGTACAAAGAGCAAAAATGACCAAAGTACGCACAATGTCTGTACCATGTACATCTCGCTTGTCGTCGCGTTACCGACCACACGCCCGCTGAACGCGAAAATTGCAATCGTGACCCACGCATCTCGGCGCGTGCCGAGTAGTTCGAGGGCGAGAAGGTAGGCAATGCCCATCGAGAGCGCACCAGCGACGACATTTACCCACACCATTGTTTCCTGCATGGGTACGTGCAGCAAATTGCCGAGTGTAGACTGAACTACAATGAGCAGCCAGTAGTAACCGAAGTGCAGTGTGACTTCGGTAATTTTCTGGCGAAGGGCGTAGTCGCCGTACAATGAGGCGTCACCGTACAACAGGAAGTCGACATTCAGTGCGAAGAACACAAGTGATGCGACCACGATAGTCGCGAAGTCGCGTTGCCGGGTTTTGGTTGCAATCTCAGCGGGCAACGGTTCTTCGGAACGGGGTGAGATATCTCAGGCGTGACGGTGCGAAATCTCAACCGCATCGCACTCAGCGGGAAGAGTGCGCGACATCTGCCTATTCACTACCAATAACGAATTGGGGTTGCAAACGGTCACGATTCGGCCATCAACGGCGAGAGGTTCCCGGGATCAGCCACTGGGTGTCATGGTTTTGACGCGCTCCGCGCTGGCGCTCAGTGAATTCCGGGATTCTGGGTATCCGAGCCGCGAATCGGGCGAGTTACGCGGCGACTGCGTCTCGCCGATGACCCGTTCCAATTGGGGTGACATCCGGCGACCAAACCCGGACTGACGCCGTGCTCGGGATGCGACTGGCGCCGCTTCTGATGGAGTCCGACATAGGCGTAATGGCCGAGCAGCGAATGGTGGCAGTACGCCAGCGACGACGGACACCCGCGGACTCGACGGATCGGTAGAGCTGCTATCCAGTTGCGCATGATCGCCTGCTTAACGCAGCGGCATCGCGCGCACCAAACCGCACCCACGCCCTCAAAATGGCGCACTAACAACGGACGGGCAGGGATATGGAAATTGCAGGACGTAGCCTTGCCATAGTTCACGGTTGGCGGCCAATTCAGTGGACTTAAGGGATTGCAAGAATTCCCTTCCGGTAACTCCTGTCAAAACCTGTACCAATCCGTCCTATGCGTTTCACCATTCGTCGTTCGTCTGCGCGCGTCGCGAGTGTGCGTATCGCGATTTCGCGCGTTGTTGCAGTGAGCGCGTTGACACTATGCGCGATCGCAGCGCTTCCTTTGTCAGGCCACGCGCAAGCGAAGCCCGGTAACGCGCTCTCTCCCGACGATTTGCTGGCGATGCGAACGGTAACGCCGGGAGACTTTTCTCCCGATGGCAAGTGGTTGGTGGTGCGCATTGGCAAACGCAGCGACGGTTTGAACTATGATGCGTCGCGCGAGGGAGATCCGAGCTACACGCGACCTGCAGGTGCGCGTGTGTACGTGTTGGACGCCGCGACCGGAGACACGACCGTTGTGATGCCAGTGCCGCATACAATTGGATCGGTGTTGTGGTCGGACAACGGTTCGCGATTGGCAATCACTACGCGCGATTCGGTGCCCGCGCTTTACATCTGGGACCTCGCAACGAAGAAGCTGCGCAATGTTGTGATGCCGGGAATTCGCGTCAGCGACAACAGTGAACTCAAGTGGACCACCGATGATCGTCTGGTGTTCTCCATTCGCGAACGTGGCTGGTTAGCCCAGGTGCAAGCGCGCTTTGACACGTTGGTACGCGGACCAATCACCGTGCAGGTTGGCGGCGATCCATTCCTCGCGTGGGATGGGTTGCGCCGCCTGGGTGGGCGATCGCTGGTGGTTGCGCTCAATGCGACCACATCGAAACTGGACACGTTGCTGAGCGCGACGCAGATGAACGCGTACACCGTAACGGCCGACGGGAAATCGATTACGTGGCGGGAAGACGCGAACATCAAGACGAACTACGAAGGTGGCGCAACAAATGAGTCGAAGTTCATGGCGCGCATCAACGGCGGCGCTCCGCATGCAATTTTTCCGTCAATGCGCGGTATCAATATTTCGCTGGCTGACAACGGCGAACGCTACGCGTACGCAAAAGACGGAGCGATTTACGCAGCATCCATCAGCGACACTGCCACTCGGCGCGTGATCGGACCGGCGCCGCGCGCGGGTAGTGACAGCGCTCGCGGGGGCGGGGGCGGCGGGGGGCGTGGCGGTGCGGGCAATGCAGCCGACAGCTCCGCACGTTCGCGCGAAGAGCGCTACACACTGGTTCGCATTTCACCCGTTGGTGACGCCGTCGTTGCGTCAACGCGTCTCGGAATGTGGCTGGTTGATTTGAACAGTGGAGCACGTCGCGCATTGAGCACGGTTACGGACACCATCAGCGGACCGCGCATTACCGTTACTGAATGGACCGACGACGGCCGGACCCTGTACCTATCGAAAGTTTCGCGCACGAGTTGGGATCGCAGCATCGTTCGCGTGAACGCGGCGACCGGTGCGGCCGACACCCTTGTTCACGATGCGCGCTTGTATGGAGCGCCACGATTGAGCAAAGATGGCACCCGGATGGCGCTCACGATTTCAGCCAACGGCATGCCCGCCGATTTGTGGATGGCCGGTGCCAGGTTTGAAACGCCGAAACGCGTGATTGCGTCGAACCCGCAACTCGCGTCGCGCGCAATGCCGCACACGCAGCTCGTGAAGTACCTCGACGCCGACGGCAAATCACAGTTTGGCGTACTTACGTTGCCTCCGGGGGAAGGGAAGAACCTCCCAACGGTGTTTAGCATTTATGAAGACTTCTTCGACGACACCTTTGACGCGACCACGATTTACCTCGCGAGTCACGGCTATGCGGTCATGAAGCCATCCGTGTCGTTTGATATCGGCTATCCGGGTGAAGCGTGGGTAAAAGGGGTTACGGCCTCTGCCAACAAACTCATCGAAATGGGAATTACCGACAGTGCGAAGCTGGGCGTGCACGGCACCAGCTACGGCGGCTATGCGACCAATTTGCTGATTACGCAAACGAGCCGATTTAAGGCCGCCATAAACGTCTCGGGTAAAGTCGATATGATTTCGTTTTACACTGATTCTCCGCGACTTGGCGTGCGCAACATCAACGCCGCGGAAAAAACGCAGGACAGAATCGGTGCCACGATGTGGGAGCAGCCACAAAAATATGTGCAACACAGCGCCGTGATGTTTGCGGATCGCATCAAGACGCCGTTGCTGCTGATGACCGGCGGCGAAGACACCAACGTGCCTGCGCTTAACACTCGCGAGATGTACTACGCGCTACGTCGCCTGAACAAAACGGTGGAATGGGTGAACTACGCACACGGTGGTCACGGAATTCCCATGACCAACGCCAACGAATTCGGTGACTGGCACACACGCTTGCTTGGCTGGTACGACAAATACCTGATGCCGACTGGGAAACCAAAAGCTGCTGCGACAACCCAAGGAAACTAGAATGAATCGGAAGCATTCGCGCGCGCCGCTGCGTGCAGCAGTTGGTTACATAATCGCACTGTTTTTTTTGTCGACAACGTCGTTCGCGCAGGATGGAGACAGGCCCACCAGCCGATGGTTTTACGGCGCTTACCTCGGCCTCAATCTCGCGACAATATCCAATTCTGAAACTGGATTCGGTCCGGCAACGGTTGCTGCGGGGAAGACGACCAATCGGTCCGGATTTAAATTGGGGGAGTATTTCAATTTTCCGTTGACAGGAAAGTTGTCGTTTCAACCGGAGGGGATTTATGCACAGAATGGGGTCATGGTTCAAACCACAGACGGCTCCAACGGCAAAGTGAGCGTTCAACTCAACTATTTTGAGCTTCCCATGCTATTGCGTTACGACTTCGCTGTTGCGCACAAATTCCATCCGATGCTGATTGGCGGAGCGAGTGGAGCGTATCGTCAACGGTGTTCGCTCAAGACCTCCATTCAGGGGCAGGTTGTGCAGGAGCAATGCAACAAGCTTCTCGATCGCAGCGCCGACCCGTTCAAGAAGTTCGACGCAAGCCTGGTCAGTGGCGGTGCTATTGAAACTGTATTTCAGGGACGTCCAATTTCGCTGCAGGTGCGATATACGTACGGCCTCGTTGGCATTGCGACGTCCATTGCCGATGGCTCGAATGTACGAAACAGGGCGCTCAGTTTTATGGTGGGCTTCGGCAATAGATGATCCCAAAACAGTGAAGTTCGAAAACAGCGGCCCCTGAATCGACGTGATTCA
>JBDUAX010000502.1:0-3374 GCA_040004455.1 Gemmatimonadaceae bacterium | reverse complement strand
GCGCCAACTGCATCTGCCGCTACCAGTGCGCCCAGCACGATGGTGCGCTTGCGTCGGGCTGATGAGGATGTAGATGTTGAAACAGGTGACGAAATTGCAAATGATGTTTGTGATTGCGCGCTCGGCTGACTTGTACCGTTGATCGCATTCCGCGCAGTTGAATTGGAAGTCGTGGCCGACTTCGTGGTGAGCGCATCCGAAAATTCACGCGCACTGGCAAAACGGTCCATCGGTTGCTTCTCAAGCGCACGCATGACCGCGGCATCTAATTCAACCGGAACATCATTTCGCATTTCACGCAGCGGCTTTGGTTTTTCGGTGAGCAGCTTCGCCACCATCGCTTGCGCGGTGTTGCCAGTTACTGGCGCTTCACCCGAAATAATCTCATACGCCACCGCGCCAAGCGAATAGATATCGGCGCGTGCATCAATGTCGCGTTCGCCGACCGCCTGTTCAGGACTCATGTAGCGCGGCGAGCCCAACAAAAAACCAGTGCCAGTTAGCCGGTCGCTGCCTGCTTCACGCGTGCCGAGGGCAATGCCAAAATCGGCTAGCAGTGCTTCGCCGTCGTGCATCAATATATTTTCGGGTTTGATGTCGCGATGCACCAACCCTTGTCGATGTGCAAAATCGAGCGCGCCAGCAACCTGTCGAATAATTCTTAGTGCTTCATCGACTGGCAGCGGACCCGTGCGCTGCAAATGGTCAGCCAGCGATTCCCCTTGAATGTGCGGCATGACGTAGTACAACAGACCATCCACGCTGCCCGAATCGAACAGCGGCATAATGTGCGGATGTTGTAGTCGCGCGGTGGTGCGAATTTCCTTGAGAAACCGATCGACGCCAATTGAGGCCGCGAGTTCCGGTTTGAGCACCTTGATGGCAACGTCGCGATCGTGCTTGATATCGCGCGCGAGAAACACCGTCGCCATGCCGCCTTCGCCGAGTTCGCGCACGATGGTGTATGTACCAGTGAGAGCACGTTCGATGCGTGCTTGTATTTCGTCCACTTAGTTACGCCGCATTACTTCGCGCACGACAGCGCTTCCTGATACGCCGTCATTCGGCCGGCCTCGATGGCTTTGATGAACGCATCCATTGGACATAACGCCGCCATCGGAGCGTAGAAACGAAGCGCGTATGGACGAATGAAAACACTCTGTGCGTTCATTGGCAGCGTCGCTACGTTCGCATAAAACGCGCCCTGCTTGCCATCCTGAAAGAGATATTGCTCGACATTGGAAACGTAGAATGCCGTTACCGTCGAGGAGTGATCGCGAACGTATTGTCCAATGGTGCGAATCGCCTTCGGCCCGCCAAAATCTCCTGACGCTGGCACCAGCAGGTTTTTTCCCTCGAGTGTCTTGAGTGTTTTGAACGTTTCATTGGATACCAGAAAGCTTTGCACCGTGCCGGTCGAGTCGAGCGATTGCGACGTAAGTGTGATGAAGTTGCCGCGAGCTCCGCCACCGCGTCCACCGCCACCGCCACCGCCACCGCCTCCACCGCCGCCGAATCCACCGCCGCGAGTTCCTCCCGCCGTTATTGTCGGACCCGTAGTGTAGAACGTTTCGTAGACGTACTTAACGAATCCGATTTCCTCATCGGTCAATTTGAAACCGTGCGTTTTTGTGAGGTTGTCAATAATTCGTTTGTAGTCGCGATTGTGCATCGCGCTGTCGGGAGTGACCGCGGTAAATGCCGACCACAGTGCAGCAATGGAAGTGTTGCTATCAACCGATGCGGGCCGCGGAAGCGAAAAGAGTATTGCAATGAAATCGGCCCGGTCTTTCGAGAATTCAAACATTGATTTGTACATCAGATGCTGCATGACCGCTTGCCGTCTGATGTCCACGACGAACGCCATTGCCGGTTTTATTGCCGCGATGTAACTGAAGTTCTGTTCGGGGCCGACTCCGACGTACACATTGCCAGCGTGACCCGTTTCCCGAAGCATCGTCGAGACGCGGCCGACCTCCATTTCGTTGGAAGTCCAATTGTCCATGCGGAAATACCCACCCGGCTCGGAAATTTGTCCGACGAGTTGCCAGAATTCGGTGTCCGTAAGGCGATCGGGAAGCCGTTGTTGGGCCGTCGCCGCGTGCGCCCATGTCATAGCGAGAACAACTAAGAGGCGCAACGCAATCCCAAGTGGTTGACCGGGGGCTCTACGTTTCAAGGTCCGCACCAGGTAGTCGGCAAGAATCAGCGCGATTTTCATGTGCATAATCATACCGCCAATTGAGCCTTTGCGAAAAACTGCCCGCGCACGAAGATTTGGCTGACTTACGCTTGTGGTCGCTCCCAAAGGGTGCGCGAGATAGCTTTGCCTGCGAAGATCACGGTACACTCTCACTCTGGTCACTGGTGTCATTCCGTATCGCCCTCTCATCAGCTGCGTTTTCTTGCTTGGCGTTAGCCGGTGCGTCGCTGCACGCGGATCGCCGCGTCGTCGACACCGTCGACGCCGGCAACGCCGTCAGCGAAGCGAATCACGGCTATGTTGGTGCGGATGATGCGATCGGCCTGTCTGGTGGAAAATCATATCGCCAGGCGCGCGGTTGGATGCGCTACGCGATGACGACGTTTGACGACACGGAAGTAACCGTCGCCTGTACCTTCCTAATGACCGACAGCGCATCGCACAGTTACGATCTCGTTGTCGAAGACAGCGTGATTGCAACGCGCACGTTTGCCACGCACGCTCCCGCATCAACCGTCGTTGAAATCGCCGTACCATATGTGCTAACGAAGGGTAAAACGAACATCGCCGTAATTTTTCGCGCGCGCGGTGGTTCAACACCCGCGCTGCAACAACTACGCACCGTACAGAATCACAACGAGCTGGAATAGCCACGCGAACGCCAGGCCGAGTATTTCACACAGTAGTTGCTGCCGAGCAACGCTTTATCATCACCGAATGCGCTCACCCTCTGGAGTTGCCCGATGAACAAGTTACGTATTACGCGAGCGGGACCAACGATATTCGTTTCACTATTCGCACTGGCAATCGGCAGTGTGTATTCTGCGTCGCCGCTGGCCGCGCAAACTTCGGCACCGCCCGCAACGAAAGCGAAACCAGCCGCCACGGCCACCAATCAAAAGTGGCTCACGCGCCCCGAGCTCACCGATTACGCGGAAACAAGTCGCTACGACGAAGTCATTGCGTACATGAAGATGATGGCGGCCGCAAATCCGCAAATTCATCTCACGACGTACGGTTACACGTACGAAGGGCGCCCGCTTCCGCTCGCCGTCATTGGCGCGCCGGGCGCATCGGTTGAAGAAGTAATGGCGACGAAAAAAACCCGTGTGTATGTCCAGGGCAACATTCACGCCGGCGAAGTGGAGGGAAAAGAAGCGCTGTTGTGGTT
>JBDUAX010000106.1:0-11412 GCA_040004455.1 Gemmatimonadaceae bacterium | reverse complement strand
GCGCTGAGCACGACAATCGACGACAGAATGGACAACGGAATGGAAAGCGCCACAATCAGAGTCGAACGCCAGCTTCCCAGAAACAGCAGAATCATCATCGCTGTCAAACACGCAGCGATGAGCGCTTCAACGACCACGCCCTTGAGGGCGGCTTTTACAAACAGCGATTGATCGGCCAGCTCTTCGACTTTGAGTTCTGGGGGAAGCTGCGTCATGATGTTGGGCATGGCGGCGCGAACGCGATTCACAACGTCAATGGTCGACGCGCCGCTGCTTTTGAGCACCGTAATCAGCGCACCGCGTTTTCCGTCGCGTCGCACCATGTTCGTTTGCACGGCGTATCCATCCCGAACTTGTGCGACGTCGCGAATGTGCACCACCGCGCCGTTCACAGTCTTGATTGGCAAGTCATTCAGCGCGTCGACGATTTCCGGACTGCCGTTCACCAGCACGCCGTATTCGCGTGAACCAATTTTGGCGCTGCCCGATGGCAGTACGAGATTCTGCGCATTGACCGCGTTGCTTACATCGAGCGGCGAAATTCCGCGCGAGCGCAGCTGCGCGAGGTCGAGATCAACATTGATGATGCGCGGACGCCCACCGTACGGCGGCGTGACACTCGCCCCGCGCACCGAAGCGAGTCGAGTGCGAATCACATTTGCGGCAAGGTCGGCCACCTCTTGTTCCGAAAGCGTCGGGCTGCTCACCGACAATTGCAATACCGGAACATTCGATGCGCTGTAACGCAGAATGAGTGGCGCAATTGCGCCGGGAGGCATGCCGCGCAGAACGATTTGTGAAACCGCTGAGAGCTGCGCTACCGCCGATTCAATTTTGGCGCCCGGCTGAAAGTAGACTTTGACGATGCTTAAACCCGTCATGATTTGCGATTCGACATGCTCGATGTCGTTGACGCTGGTCGTCAGTGCGCGCTCATAGCTGGTCGACATGCGCCGCTCCATTTCTTCGGGCGGCAAACCATTGTACTGCCAGATTACTGAGACCACCGGAATATCGATTTCCGGAAAAACGTCGGTGGGTGTGCGCAAAATGGCCAGAACGCCGAATATCACGACGAGCATCGCGCCGACAATGAACGTGTAGGGGCGCTTGAGCGCGAGCTGAACGATCCACATGGTTGGTGCTCAGTATACGCACAGCGCACATCAAATGATGAATCGTTCAAAAAATACTGAACAACTGTCATTAGCAAGAAAAAAAGCGGAACCCCCGAAGGAGGTCCCGCTTTTCTGTTGTGTTCTTATCCGGCACGTCCGGGGCACTGCGCCCTTTCCGTCTGGCTATTTGAGTGGGCCTTGTAGGAGTTGAACCTACGACCTCACGCTTATCAGGCGTGCGCTCTAACCACCTGAGCTAAAGGCCCCTAAACCGTAGCCTTCAAATCAAACCGCTCGATTTGCTCCCGTCAACGCGGAATTGACTCAGAAAACGCCCGGTTCGCTTGTCTGACGCCGTTCAGTCCTCTTCCTCGCCTTCCTCATCGTCGTCGTCGTCGAGGTCGACCAGATCCGCGTCGTCATCGTCGTCTTCATCGTCGTCATCCAAATCATCGAGGTCGTCGAGATCATCGTCCTCATCATCGTCATCATCTAAATCATCATCGTCGAGGTCGTCGTCGACATCATCGTCATCGTCCTCGTCATCATCATCATCTTCATCATCATCATCATCATCATCATCGTCGAAATCGACGTCATCTTCATCGAGATCGTCCGACTCATCTTCCTCATCATCGGCAGCTACAAATATCGCAGGAACACTTGCGTGCTCGGTCGCCCTTACGTCAAACGAGGCGACCGGTGAGAGCACGAACGAAAGTGATTCGAACGCCTCCGACGGCGTCGACCCGAACAACTCCAACATGGCACTGATCTCCTGCGGGATGGTGAAGAAATGTGGTTGATAAAACTCTGGTGCATACCGGCGATTACGCGGACTCGCGATCTCGCTTGGCTTCACGATTAGTGCGTTTCCGATCACTCGTCAACAGCAAACGCTTGCGCAACCGGATATTCAACGGCGTAATCTCGATCAACTCATCATCTTCGATGTATTCCAACGCACTTTCCAGCGTAATCGCGCGCGGTGGTTCCAGCGTAATGTTTTCGTCGGTCGATTTGGTGCGAATGTTACTGAGCTTCTTTTCCTTGGTAGGATTAACGTCCATGTCGCCGGGACGCGCGTTCTCACCAATCAACATCCCCTCGTACACCGCTTCACCCGGCTTCACAAACAACGTGGAGCGCTCCTGAAGGCTGAACAGCGCGAAAGCAATAATAGTTCCCGACTCCATCGACACCAGCACGCCACGCGAACGGCCAAGTAACGGTCCAGCCCACGCGCCGTACTCAAGAAAACGATGATGCATCAGCCCAGTACCACGAGTATCGGTCAGAAATTCGCTGCGAAAGCCGAACAGACCACGGGCAGGTACCCGGTACAGCAGACGCACCAAACCCTGTCCAGGGTTCTTCATCTCGATCATTTCTGCCTTACGCGGACCGAGCTTTTCGATTACGACACCCAAATAATCCTCGGGGACGTCAATCGCCAACTCCTCGTACGGCTCAAGCTTCTCACCGTTCGGACCTGTGCGCGTTATCACACGCGGACGCGACACCTGAAACTCGTATCCCTCGCGTCTCATGGTCTCCATGAGAATGGAAAGATGCAGTTCGCCGCGCCCCGAAACATTCCAGGCATCAGTCGTGTCGTTGTCTTCAACCCTGAGCGCCACATTGCGCTCGAGCTCCTTGTACAGACGCTCCCTCACCTGGCGCGAGGTCACAAACTTTCCATCCTTGCCCGCGAATGGAGAGTTATTAACCAGCACGTCAACGCTGATGGTGGGCTCCTCAACGCTGATGCCTTCCAATCGCTCCTGATTTTCCGGATTGGTGAGCGTGCCGCCGATGTCGACGTCTTCGAACCCGGCCAGCAAAACAATCTCTCCCGCCGAAGCCGTCTTGAGCTCAACACGCTCCACGCCTTCAATGCCGTACAAGCGCGATACCCGGCCACGCGCAACTGGCGCATCGCTATTGGGCAAATACGTCACGGAATCGCCGACGTTCACCACACCGCGCTCCACTCGACCGATGGCCAAACGCCCAAGGTAGGCCGAGTATTCGATGGTGGAGACGAGCATCTGGAATGAACCCTCGCTATCGGACGGCGGCGCGGGAACGGTTTTGATAATGCAATCGAACAACGGACCGAGGTCGATTGCTGGGACATCCATATCCATCGTCGAAGTGCCTTCCTTCGCGCTCGCGTACACAACGGGCGCATTCAACTGCGCCTCAGTCGCTTCGAGTTCGATGAACAGCGACAACACTTCATCGTGCACGCGCAACGGGTCAGCGCCGGGGCGATCGATCTTGTTGATCACGACAATGGGCGTTCGACCCAATTCAAGCGCTTTGCGCAGCACGAATCTTGTTTGCGGCATTGGGCCATCAAAGGCATCGACTACGAGTAACACGCCGTCCACCATGCGCAGAATGCGTTCCACTTCACCGCCGAAATCGGCGTGACCTGGCGTATCTACGATGTTGATCTTGGTGTCGCCCCAATGAATGGATGCGTTCTTCGCGAGGATGGTAATCCCGCGCTCTTTTTCGAGCGGATTGGAATCCATGACGCGTTCTTCTACGACCTGATTTTCACGAAAAGCTCCGGCTTGGCGGAGCATCTTATCCACGAGCGTTGTCTTGCCGTGGTCGACGTGTGCGATGATTGCGATGTTGCGGATTTGCATAGCCCGGAAAGTTAGTCTCTCACAAGGCCTAACTACAACCCGCAACTGCTCTTAAAGCTCGCAGTTTTCGGCCAACTCAGCCCTCTCCTCATCGCTGTCGCCTCAAACCCTGCCATTTGTACATCGCTTCAAGTGAACACCCGGTGCAAATTGCATCAGGTGTTCATTTCAATTAGCAGCGCCCTCTTGCCGGTCTGTAGTCCCTTCCTTTCGTCACCGTTACCGGATCCCGCCTGTGACTGCATCACGCCGTGATTTTCTCAAAGCATCTGCCGCAGTGGCCGCCGGGAGCGCGCTTGGCTCCAGCATCATTCTGCCCAACACTGCCAGTGCTTCGCCCATCATCTCCAGCTCGCGCATCAATGCGCCATCCGACCCCGCCGTTAAAGCGCTCATGGAGGTTGCGCTTGAGACAGCGAAGAGTGGTGGCGCCTCATATGCCGACGTGCGCGTTGCCGCGCGACGTCAGCAAAACGTCAACACGCGCGACGCCATCGTTCAAGGCGTTGGCGACACCGACACCTTTGGTCTCGGCGTTCGCACACTGGTCGATGGTGCGTGGGGGTTTGCTGCAACAAGCGTCATGACAAAAGATTCAATTGCCGCCGTGACGAAGCGCGCGCTCGATCAAGCGCGTGCCAATCGCGCGAGTCAGTTGCGCCCAGTGGTGCTGGCGTCGACGCCAGGCAATCAAATCGGCGAATGGAAAAGTCCAATCAAGACCGATCCGTTTTCGGTAACGATTCCGGAAAAAGTTGCGCTGTTGCTTGAGGCAAATGCAGCGGCCGCGAAAGTGAAAGGAGTTCGCAACGTGACGTCCGCAATGTTTTTTCTGCGGGAAGAAAAAACCTTGATGACCAGCGACGGCTCGTACATCGTGCAAACGATCTATCGCACGTCACCAACAATGACGATCACTGCAGTATCGGCCGATCAATCGGATTTCCAGACGCGCGACGGGGTTGACGTTGCGCCGATGGGATTGGGTTACGAGCATGTGTTGAATTCGAAACTGACCGAAAAAGCACCAATCTGGGCTGCGGAGGCGGTGCAGAAACTTTCAGCGAAACCAGTTGAACCGGGGCGCTATGATTTGTTGCTGCATCCATCAAACATCTGGCTCACCGTTCATGAAACTGTTGCGCATCCAACCGAACTCGATCGCGCATTGGGATTCGAAGCGAATTACGCGGGCACAAGTTTCGTATCGCCGCCGGACAAGGTGCTTGGCAAACTGAAGTTCGGTTCGAACGTGATGAATATTGTGGGTGATCGCGAACAACCGGGATCACTGGGCGCAATTGGTTGGGATGATGAAGCAGTCAAGCCTACCAAGTTCGACATCATTCGTAACGGCACGTTTGTTGATTATCAAACCACGCGCGAACAAGCGTCGTGGATGACGGATTACTACAAGAGTGTTGGCAAGCCAGTGAAATCGTACGGTTGTTCGTACGCGCAGAGTTGGGCCGACGTGCAGTTCCAACGCATGCCAAACGTGTCGATGGAGCCGGGTAAGAACGATTACACCTGGGAAGATATGATTTCACAAATGGACAAGGGCATCGCAATTATTGGCGACGGCTCTTTCTCCATCGATCAGCAGCGGTACAACGGCCAATTTGCCGGTCAGGTGTTTTACGAAATCAAGGGCGGAAAAATTGTCGGTATGCTGAAGGACGTAGCATATCAGTTTAAAACGCCCCTGTTCTGGGGCTCGATGAAGGTCATTGGCGGCCCGCGCAGTTATCACCTGGGCGGCGCATTTGGCGACGCGAAGGGTCAACCCGGACAATCAAACTCCGTGAGTCACGGCTGCGTGCCGGCGCACTTCGAACAAGTCAACATCATCAACACGGGCAGAAGAGCATGAGCGAACACTACACACCCAAATCGCTGTTCGCGCCAGCGCTCATTCTGTCGCGCGCAGAAGCACAGGACATTGCACGTCGCGCACTCAAGGCCTCACCGGCCGAAGAAACACGCGTCAGCATTAACAGTAATGCGCGCGCCGATACTCGCTTCGCCTTGAATCAAGTGACGACGTCGGGGGAAAATCAGGACACCCAAGTTACGATCACGGCTTACGTCGGTAATCGTTCGGCCAGCGTCACCACCAATCGTCTCGACGATGCATCGCTTGCGGAAGCTGCAAAACAAGCGAACGAAATTGCAAAGCTGGTTCCACCAAATCCGGAACGCATGCCGGAACTCGGACAACAAACGTATCCGAGTCCAAAAGAGCGCATGATGACGTTGCCCACCGCGGCCGAACGTGCAGTGGCAGCGAAGGTTGTCGCCGAAAAAGCGCGCGCCTCTGGATTGATTGCAACCGGATTTATCGAGTGTCGTGCGGGCGCTGCTGCGCTCGCGAATTCGAAAGGACTATTCGCATACGACTCAACGTCGAGTGTGAGTATGACCGCGACCGTTCGTTCAACCGACGGAACCGGTTCTGGTTGGGCGTGCAGCGATGGCGACAGTTTTGCAGATATCGACGCAGCGCGAGTTGCGGCGACAGCCGTCGAAAAGGCGCGCACATCGCAAAATCCGGTTGCTATCGAACCGGGTCGTTACGTCACGATTCTCGAGCCAACAGCGGTGGGCAACCTCGTGCAGCTTATTGCCGGTGCAATGCAGGCGCGTCAGGCCGATGAAGGTCGCTCATTCTTTTCCAAGCAGGGGGGCGGCAACAAAATTGGATTGAAAGTTGTCGACGAACGAGTCACGCTGCTTTCCGACCCCGCTGACTCGGCGTCCACGGGTGGTGGTTATGACGGCGATGGGCAACCTCTCGAGAAAACGATCTGGATTGAGAACGGCATTGTGAAGAATCTCAACTACGATCGTTTCTGGGCGCAGAAACAGGGGCTCAAGCCAACGCACTCGGGTGGCGGGGGTGGTCGAGGGGGTGGCGGAGGAGGCGGCGGCGGCGGTGGAGGGGGCGGCGGAAATGCGCTACGCATGATTGGCGGAACCGCCACCACGGCCGACATGATCAAGGCCACAGAACGCGGGGTGCTGGTTACGCGGTTCTGGTACATCCGCGCGGTCGATCCCCGTACGATTCTCTACACGGGCCTCACGCGCGACGGCACGTTTCTCATTGAGAATGGCAAGGTTACGCGTCCGCTCAAGAATTTCCGCTTCAACGAGTCCCCCATCTTTTTCCTCAACAATCTCGAAATGCTGGGGCCCAGCATGCGCATCAACGCGTCCGAGAATTTGTCGGCCGGTGGTGCAACCTACATGCCAACAATCAAGGTGAGGGAATTCACTTTCAGCTCACTGTCTGACGCCGTTTGACCAACCTGTGACCGCCAGCGCTTGATCTCCTGATGCGTTAATCGTAGTGTAAGGGGCACTTCTCCATTCAATCAGGAGTCGTCCAATGCACAAGGAAGAAAAGCCCCCCGCAAATGCGTATCCAACAGGACGCGGATACGGAAACGACTACATGCGGGGTGGCGAAGTGTTCGGTGGTTATGGTTACAGTAGTCGCCCGGAGTACGAGCGACGACGCGGAGATTCCGCGGACGATCAGGAGCGACGACGAAATTCAGATGGTCGCCAGGACTCGATTGAATCGACAACGTAAATTTTGAACTTCATTTGTGGCCAGCGTGTAATGCACGCTGGCCACTGTTGTTTGTGTCAATCGCATTGAACCGAGATCGTTAATCGCATTGAGACGCGGATTGCTCCGAGCGTAATTGCGCGTCATCGTCAGCAGCAAAGCTTGGAACTACAACAGCGAAACGCGGATCTTACGGATCACGCGGATTGCTCCGGGTGGGCGACGACCCACGTCGTTGCGCGCAAACCAATTTTTTATGATTTTGCCTGGCCCGCACAACTGTGCTCAAAGTGCGAGTTCAGTTATTCAAGACAATTGAATTGGAGTTTCTAATCGGAGGCTTATCACGCGCATCGAAACAAATCGGCGTGATCCGTAAGATCCGCGTTTCGCTGTTGCAGTTCAACCCGCGCGGAGAATACAGTCGCGCGCCGTCTCAATCGCGGTAATCATGCTGCCCGCGTCGGCAATTCCCTTTCCCGCAATATCCAACGCCGTGCCGTGATCCGGCGACGTACGAATGAAGGGCAACCCCAACGTGACATTCACCGCCGAACCAAAACTCGCAACCTTTATTGCCGTCATTCCGACGTCGTGATACGGCGCGATCACCGCGTCAAATTCACCACGCATCGCTCGCACGAAAACCGTATCGGCCGGAAACGGGCCCGCAAGATTGTTGGCCCGCGCAGCAGGAGCAAGAATGCGCCTGTCTTCGTCTCCAAAGCGTCCGCCATCGCCGGCATGCGGATTCATCGCGCACAATGCCAATCGCGGGTCTTTAATTCCAAACCATTTTCGTAGTCCTTCACGCGTGCCAGTTGCAGCGAGCGTTATTGCGTCGACTGTCACCGCGGCCGGCACGTCGCGCAGTGCGATGTGCGTTGTTGCGAGCACAACGCGCAAGACACTCGACGCGAGCATCATGGTCGTGTGCGCGCCCGTGAGCGCCCCCAGCATTTCGGTGTGCCCAGGATAGTCAAAGCCGCCGGCGTGTAGCGCCGCCTTGTCGAGCGGAGCCGTGACTATACCCTGCACTTTTCCTGCTTTGACGAGTGCGACCGCGCGTTCAACCGCGAGTCCGGCCAATCGTCCCGCGTGCGCATCCAGTTCCGCCCCGAGTGCACCTCCAACCGCGCCGAGTGGCCAATCGCCAACGGATTCCTGAACTTCAATCCGCGTTCCCGCTGGTCCAACCAATACGAAGTCAATGTTGCTCGAAGTCAGTCGTAAATCGGCCAGTGACTTCGCAATTATTTCCGGACCAATGCCTCGTACGTCGCCGAGCGTGATGGCCAATCGCACTCGGCTTTTGCCTACGCTGCTTGCAGACACTTAGGGAACGAGCTTGACCGCGGCCGGCTTCTTGATCGCCATTTCAGGACTGACCCACACGTACGCCTGACTCAGCAGCTGCTCAATGAAGCGTTGCACACTTTTTTGCTCGGTAAGTTGATTGCGAATGCGCTCTCGAAGTTGGTCGATTGTGTATTCGCCGGCTTCCTCGACTTTCGTCAACTGCAAAACCACCGGTTTGCTCAACTTCAACTGGTCATCGGCAATCGGAAACGGACCGACAATGTCACCAGCCTTGTGATCGCGAATGGCTTTCTGATAGCTGAGCGGAAGCGAATCGCGCGTGAATTCCGGAACCGTTTTCAATTCGTCGTTACCCGTGTCGTGAAAGTGCGCGACCAGGGTGTCGTAGTTGGCGCCGTTTCGCCACAAAGTGGCAACGCTATCGGCCAAGCGCATTGAACGGGCGGCGTCGGTGCTATCGACGTTGAATTTGATGAGGATGTGCCGTGACTTCACTTCAGCCGGTTGTACGCGGTCGACGCGAATAATGTGATAACCGTAAATCGTTTCGACGATGGGACTGATGACGCCCGGATTCAGTGAAAAAATTGCGCGTTCAAATTCCGGCACCAGTTCGCCACGACGGCGCCAGCCCAAATCTCCACCCAGCTCTTTGCTCGCGTCGTCCATCGACTCGTGCTTTGCCATACTCTCGAAGAGGTCGGGATGCGCGACCAGTTCCTTGCGCAGCGAATCGGCCTTGGCGCGCGCTTTGTCTTTCGACGCCTGCGACGGATTCAACGGCAGGATGATTTGACGAAAACCAACGCTTGCTGGCTTTTTGGGGAATGATGCTTTTTGAGCGTTGAACGCCGTCGTTACATCGGCCTCGGTAACGTTGACGGCCGGAATTTTCCCATCGCGCTTGGACTTTGCCATCAAATCGCGCTTGGTCATTTCATTGCGCAGCTGATCTTCGCGATTCTTCTTGAATTCTTCAATTGACGCAAAGCCCGACTGCTTTACCGCGCGCAGCATTTCAACTTCGCTGGGGAAACGTCCTCTGACCTCCTTGTAGTCTTCGTCTGACTTGGCTCGAATATCGGCCTCCGGAATTTCAATTTTTTCGGCTTTCGCCTTTTGCAGCTGAATTTCGTCAGCCATCAATTCCTTCAGAATTAACGGCGCCAGCGTATCGATCGCCATTGAGTCGAGCGGTGGCGCATTGGGTCCCTGCATGGAGAAGATGCGATCCATGACCTGTGTGCGCGTGATGGGCTCGTTGTTCACGACACCATACACTTTGTTAACCGAAAGCAGCCTTGACTTGACGCTGTCGGCGGTCGCCTTGCCTGCCTTGGTCGCTCCACCCTGGGCGTGGAGTGACTGCGCGGACACAAACACGAGCGTGGCCGCAGAAATGAAAGGGAGTGATCTGAATCTCATGATGTTTCCTCGAGTCTCACGCGCAAATTGATTCGATCATTTGTCGTTCGTAGCTTTGACAACTGCTACCCGACAAAGAGTTTCCGTGATCCGGCCGGCCGTAATTGAGTCGGATACGGTTGAAACGCAACGAGGGACCGCGAACGGCGGCCCCTCGAAACCTGGCTTCAGCTGCCTACCTCTAACCCAGCAGCGTTAGTTCTTCTTGGCCGGTGGGGCTTTCGTGTCAGCCGGTGGGGTTGGCGGAGCTCCCGGTGGGGCCGCTGCACCTGGCGTCGGTGGGCCTTGCTTGGCGCGGAGTGAATCGGCCGTGGCGCGAACGCTCTTGGCCTTTTCCACCGCCTTGTCGAGCGCGTCGTCGTTGAACTTGAACGAATACATCTTCTGCAATGAGCGTGCGACCGGGTACGGGATGTCAACAAACGGCGCTTCGTTCTTGATCAACTTGTCGAAGTACGAATTGACGTGTGCTGCAGCGAGCTTTTCGCGATCGGACGCGCCCTTTGCGCTATCGAGTTTGGCGGCGTCAACTCCGAGTGGAGTGAATGACGCGACGAGCGCCTGCTTCACACGCAAACGGACATTGGCGATTTCGGATGTATCTGCTTCGATTTTCGCGCTGTCTGCCTTCTGCAACAACACTTCATTGTGAACAAGGCGCTTCACAAAATCGATAACGAGCGTGTCAGGAAGGTCTTTCTGTTGCAACGCCTGACGAATGTTCATTTGGGGCGGCCACGCGAGAATCCAATCGGCCAGCCGCGATGCAGTGAACTTCCCGCCGCTGTACTCGGCAATGGTGCTATTGTCGCTCGCGGCGCCAAGTGGGTTGCGGGCAACGGCCTTGACCTTGATCGGGATGTTCTTGTCGACCTTGATGTGGGCCGCGGAATCGATGTTGGCGAAGTAGGTGCTTTCCGCGACCATCACCGGACGGTCCTTGAGCGCGTTCTCGACCTTGTCTTTGACTTCGGCATACGTCGGGCGATAGATGACGTGATAACCGAAGGCAGACATAACGACGTCAGATACTGAACCGGGTTTGGTTGCCATTACGCCGGCTTCAAATGGCTTCACCATTCCGCCTTTGCCGAACAAGCCGAGGTCGCCGCCGCGTTCCTTGGCGTTGGGCTCTTCGGACTTTTCCGTGAGTTTGACGAAGTTTTCCGGTGTGGCCTGCGCCTTGATGGCTTCGGCTTTTTTCTTCGCGATGGCGCGCTGTTCCGGTGTGGCCGCCTGCGTGTTGGGCATCGTGCCGTCGGGCGCCATGATGAGGATGTGGCGCGCGGACATGATGTCGCCGCGATTG
>JBDUAX010000501.1:0-3389 GCA_040004455.1 Gemmatimonadaceae bacterium | reverse complement strand
TGCAGCGCCTGCTGCGCGAGCGTGTGCCGATTCGCGATCTCGTCACGATTCTCGAGGCACTGGGAGACGGCGCCGATACGACAAAGGATCCGGAAGCGCTCACGGAGTTTGTTCGCAAGTCACTCACCAACGTTATTGCGCGCATGTTCGCCGACTCAAGCGGTACAGTTCGCGGAATCACAATTGGTTCACGATTGGAATCGGCACTGCTTGGGCTGTTCACTCCGCGCGCGGCATCTGCTGGCGTGCCGCTACTCACTCCTGACACACTGGCCGCGATGTTGCGCGATTTGAATCATCTCGCCACGACCTATGCGGTCGACGGCCGTCCGCTACCACTCATTACGCCGCCATCTCTTCGCATTGGCGTGCGCCGATTGATTGAACCCGTACTGCCAACACTTCCAGTGGTATCGCTCGCCGAACTTCCGCCGGCAATCACGCTGAGCAGCATTGCAACCTGGGAGATGCCACATGGCGGCTGAACGCTTTCGCGGCGCTGACATCGCGCACGTGGCCGACCGCGCGCGTCGGAGTTTTGGCGACGACGTGATGATTCTGCACACACGAGTAATTCGTGATGGTGGCGTGCCGCTCGTCGAAGTAATGGCCGCGCCCGCATCAACGTTGGATTCAATTCGCGAGCGGATCGAAGCGAAGCCATTTCGTTCGCCACTTCGCAAAGCAAGCGGCCGACCGTACCTGATTGCGTTGGTTGGTCCAACTGGCGCGGGAAAGACGACGACCGCAGCAAAATTGGCCGTTCGCAAAGGCGCCTTTGGCACTCAGCGTGTTGGACTGATCACCATCGACACCTATCGCGTCGGTGGAATGGAGCAGCTCGCGACTTACGCAGAGCTCGCTGACGTTCCATTCGAAGTTGTGTACGACGTCAAGGAAATTGACGCAACGCTTCGCCGAATGACGTCGTGTGATGTGGTCATCATCGATACGCCCGGCAGAAGCCCGGCCGCCGCCGAGTTGACGGAGCGTTGGCGCACGTTGCTTGATGCATTCAAGCCCGACGAAACGCACCTGGTATTGCCCGCCACGCTTCGCCACGATCTCGCAATTGAAACGGCGCGAGCCTATGTCCCGACGCGTACGCACGTCGGTGCAACGCACCTGCTGCTTTCGAAACTTGATGAAGTTCCGCGTGAGCTTGGTGTAACCGATCTCGCGTTGTCGACGCAACTACCCGTGCGCTGGATTACCGACGGACAGGATGTTCCGGCCGATCTCAAGCCCGCAGCATCGCGCATCATGCGCGGCTACGGTTTGTCAGTCGATGTTGAGAACGACTGGGTGCACGCGTGAGTTCTTCGACGTCGCGCAACACTAATCCTCGTCTGGATTCGCAACTCGATTCAATGGTTCGCGCCAGCGCGAACGAATTTGAACGCTCGCGTGTCGTGTCGATGAGTGGCGTTCCGACGTTGCTGTGCGCAAGTGGACGGGGTGGCAGCGGCACTTCACTCATCTCTGCACTCATCGCTGTAGCCGCTGCCGGAAATGGCCAGCGCGTGATGTTGATTGACGGCGATGACCTCGTCGGACCACAAACGATGTTGCTTGGCGCGAAGCCATGGGCGGGTTGGCAGGATCTGCGCGGGGGACGCGTGCAAGTGAGTGACATCGCGACACCGATTTCAGCATCACTGACGCTCATTGCCGGTGGTGCACCACGTCGTGCGGCAGAAGGTGCCAGCACCACGCCCAATAGTGCCGAGCGGCGCGCGTGTTTACGCCGCGTCAGTACGCTTGCACAGGGGCATGATCTCGTTGTTGTCGACTGTGGCGCGCGACTTGAAACATTGTTGGCTGCAGTGGCACCGCAATTGCATGAGTGTGTCCTTGCGATCACATCGGGCAGTGACCCGATCGCACTCGCATCAACGTTTGCTCTGTGCAAAGCAACGCACACTCGTTTTCCCGGTTTGAAAGTCGATGTCGTAGTAAACCGACACGATGTCATTGAAGGTTCGAAGTGCTTTGACGCAATCGATGCCGGTGCGCGTCAGTTCCTCCCCCAGTTGCCGCTCCGTTTTGCTGGATCGGTTCCACTGGATTCCACACTTGATGCGGTGCTGCGCGCAGGAATGCCTTTCCTCGACGCGGCGTCCGGATCACCAGCAGCTCACGCTGCTCTTGATATCGCGCTGAATGCGCGAACTGCGATGTCTTCCTCACGCCTTGGTGTCTGACTGTGCCGATTCTTACTCCTTCACGTTCCGTTGCAATGAATGCAAAGCTCTGGGAATCATACCAGGACGGAAATATCACGGCGCGTAACCGCCTGCTGGAAGAACACCTGGGCCTGGTGCACCACGTCGCGCGCCAGATGTCACGCACGCTCGCAGTACGCGCCGACTTCGACGAATTGGTGAGCGCCGGCTCGATGGGACTCATGGCAGCACTCGACGGATTCGATCCGAGCCGTGGCCTCGCCTTCAGCACGTTCGCCGCACCACGCATTCGCGGCGCCATTCTCGACGAACTGCGCAAACAGGATCACGTACCGCGTTCCATTCGCCGCAAGACCCGCGAAATCGCGGCCGCACGCGAAGCGTTGATGCGCATTACAGGTCACTCACCAAACGACAAGCTTTTGGCCGAACAGATGGGCATTGACGTGCCGACCTTGTGGCGCTGGCAAGCCGACATCGAAGGTGCGCACCACATTCCACTTGATCGCGCACCGGGTGAACGCGAAAGCCACGCGCCATCACCCGTTGAAGTCCTGCACAGCGACGAAAGTGGCGACGTCGAAGACAGTTTGACGCACGAACAGGAAGTGAAGTTCCTGAAAGAGGCGATCGTGAACCTGAAGGAACAGGAACGCATTGTGTTGTCACTGTACTACTTCGAAGAACTCAAGTTGCACGAAATCGCAAAAGTGCTCGAGCTGACTGAATCGCGTGTTTCGCAAATTCGCAGCAAGGCCTTGAGCAAATTGCGCGTCGAACTTCGCCCGTTGCGCGAGGACGTAGCGTGAGTGTCGTGAAAGCAATTCGCACGGTGGTCAGCTACACCGCGATTGCAGTTGGAGTCACCGTTGGTGGCGTTGCGATTGGCGCGATGGTTGTGGCACCGATGGTTGCTCCAGCTACCGCGCCTTCGAAGTCAGTGAGCGTGCCGCGCCTCGCGAAAGACTTGCTCGCGGCAATCCCCGATTTTGATCGCATTCCGAGCCGGGTGTGGCTGTTTGTTGCCGGAGCGGCGGCGGTTGTACTGCTCGCGCTGATTGGCTGGAAACTCGGGGCTCGCATCAGGGCTCGTTTGAGCGCCCGCGCTGCTTCGGTTTCGCCGGCTGCCCTGGAATTGGCCTCGATTGCGGCAAGCGCCTTGCCGTCGAAGCTCGTTGGCGGAAAAAACCGCACTCCGCGCGC
>JBDUAX010000002.1:0-35152 GCA_040004455.1 Gemmatimonadaceae bacterium | reverse complement strand
GGGCCTGCGCGATGTCACCGGTCCATTCGCGAACGCGGAATTGGGGCAGCGCAGTTTCGGACGGGCCGGCTATGCGCGTTGGCGGTTGATTCGCTAACCTGCCGTAACTCTTCATCACCGCCGCATGCACCACGTCGGGATCCACATCGCCAACTATCGAAAGAATCGTGTTCGAAGGTTGGTACCAGTGGCGGTAAAACGACAGCAGTTGTGCGCGAGTGAATTTTTCCAGGGCGCCTTCTTCACCGATGCGCAAACGACGCACGCGATGTTTGTCGTGCAAAAGCGCATACAAAGACTCGATGGCAACGGCACCGGCCGAATCACGCTTGCGTTTTACTTCTTGTATGATGACTTGCAGTTCGCGCGCCAGTTCGTCGGCCTCGATGACGGAATTGGCGTACGCGTCAAACTGGATTTCCAATCCGCGTTCGAATGCGGATGCTGGCAACACCGTGTAATAGCTGGTGTGATCGTAAATTGTGTGCGCATTGAGATACCCGCCGTTCGCTTTGGTCTCGCGTGCAATCGCACCTACCGAACGTGTTGGCGTGCCCTTGAAATACATGTGTTCGAGCACGTGCGCGATGCCGACAACATCATCCGTCTCATCGAAGTAACCAACTTTTACGTGCGTGACAATTGCGACCACGGGGGCCGAAATATCGCGCTTGATGATCAATGTCAACCCGTTTGGCAGTACCTCGCGATTCACATCGCGTTGCCACGCGAACGCGTCTCTTGCGCCGATGAGCGCGGTTCCCGTCATCGAACTACGCTCAGGGTTTCGCTGGCGTCGCTGAACAACCAGTCCAATCTCCAGCTCCGGCTCGATCAAACCATTTCTTCGCTTCGTCGTCGCGCTGCAGTTGTAACAAGGCGCAACCAAGAAAGCCCTGAGCAACCCGGTCGGTCTGGTTCACGTTCAGTGAGTGAACATAAGAGCGGCGCGCGAGTTCAGGTTGCCCTTCGGCCAATAACACCGAACCAAGTTCGCGAAGCGCCAACGCATTTTCCGGCTCAATTTGAATCGCTTGTTCAAGATATTTCTGCGCGCCAGCGTTGTCGTGTTGTTCACGCGAAATACGACCCAGGTACGTCAAGGCACGCGTGTCTTTCGGGTTCGCTTCCATTGCTTTCTTGAATTCCATCTGCGCGGTTTCTATTGAACCTTTCGTGTAGGCCATAACGCCAGCTTCAGTGCCGCCAGCAGTTGAGCCGCTGCGCATTTTCATAACGTACCAGCCGCCACCACCAATGGCGAGAACGACCAGCAGTAGCACTCCCATGATCATGCCACTCGAACTTGAGCGCGTGGTGGCCGTATCCAGCACGGGAGTCGTGAATGGTTCAAACCTGGGTGGCATGTTTACTACCACATTGGCAGACGCGTCGTCGACTCTTCCAGGCTGCGCCGGGTTGGTTGGTCGCGGCGACGCCCATTCCGATTGCGGCGATGTGCCTGATGCTTGTGCACCTGCTATGAATGCATTTTGTGCTGGTGCGCCCGGTGCCGGCGTTAATGGAATTCCTGCGGTGAGTGGAGTATCTGTTGCTCCGATAAGGGAATTCTCTGTAGCAATTTCGGCACGCACCGAACCATCCACTGCGCCAACCGCGCGCTCCAATGCAGTCAACACCTTCGTCGCGACTTCACGCTCGGCCTCGGTTGGCGGCAGCGTCAACATCTGTGCGGCGCTTCCGGGAGCGCGCGTGCGTTCAACCCAATCGTTTAATGCAACCAATGCATGCGCGTCATCCAGTGAAATTGCGTTTTGTTTGCGCGCCTCCGCGAGCAACGGTTGTCCAGAGAGTTCGTTATGCACGGTGACGCCACGCAAGACTTGCTCAACTGCCGTCCAGGCCTCGGCAGCGCGCGCCGCCATTGTAAGGGGCGCTGAATGCGAAGGCGTATTCGCGCTGGAATACATCATGCGCCCTAACGCAACGCGCGCACCCTCGATGGATGCGCGCGCGCCTATCGGAACCGAATCACTCACGGCGTCACCGAACTATTCGTAGCAGTCCGGCGTCCGCGCTGCCGCGGATGAATTCCTCGGCACCACGAGTGCTGATGCGCGCACCTGTGGCGCCATATTGACGACGAGCTTCTGCGCTCATGAATTCGTCAAGCGGGCGTCCGGCGTCGCGTTCATCACGCAACGTCTGCACGATTTCTTCCCACGAACCACCCAGCATACGTCCATCAACCAGCGCAACGCGATGTTCGCCGTCGTGTTTCGCCGCCGGAATATCATCGCTTCGTGAAACGAGCTCGAGATGCACCGATTCTTCCTGTTGATTGTTCAGTGACGACAACAGCGAACCAAGCACTTCCAGATGCGTCTGCGCCTGCGTCACCGACGCATCCTCCTCTTCGATGACTTTCTGTTCGATTTCTGAAAGCAGTTCGTCGACGGCGTCGGGTTCACCCACCAGTGCGGACAAGCGCTCATCCCACACTTTCAGTTCTCCGTCGTTGTCTTCCAACTCGTACACTGACTTTTTCAGTTCTACAAGACGCCAGATTCCGAGCTCGTCCCAGTGATCGTCCGGGGTGGTTTTCTCGAACTCGGCAAGCGCCGCGTCCATGTCCCCTGAGTCGTAGAGAATGTTTGCGAGATACACGCGTGCTTCGCCAAACTCCTCATCAATGACCAGTGCACCGCGAAGCGCGATCAACGCCTCTGCTTCGTTACCGAGTCGGTGTTGCGCATAGCCGATGCACGCGAGCGCCTCCGCGGAATCGGGAGTAATTGCAAGCGCGCGTTCAAAAAATGCAAGTGCGCCCTCAACCAGGCCCTCGCGAAACTGCGCGCGACCAATTTGCAGCATGAGGTCGATATCGTCGTCGTAGCCAAGTACGACGGTTTTGTCGAATGCTTTGGTGGCCATGTCGACTTGACCGAACTTCAACAACGTTTCGCCGAGTCCGGCAAGTGCATCTTCGTGCTCGGGATCGAGAATGAGTGATTCTTCGAAACTCCGACGCGCCCAGGCAAATTCTTCGCGCGCGAGACGGGCATAGCCAATGCCCACGTGCAGTTCAACAGCTTGTGGATATAGAGTCAGTCCTTCGCGTAGCACATCGAGCGCTTCATCGTACTGCCCCTCGTTATACAGGGCATGAGCGCGCTCGTCGTACTCCTCGGAACTCAGGAACGGAGTGGGCATTTCGGATCGATCCTCCGGAGCGTGCAGGTTACTGGATAGTACCGTGCGCTTCCTATGAAGTTCAACTGCTTGACGGGTCCGATTTTGGTTGAAGGTTAACATCACGTCTTTTCAAGGCCACCGAAATATCTGCTGCGAGTGCTGCGTTCGCTTCGAGTAGTGCGAGGTTTGACACAACCGAACGTCCGTTCGTTCTCTTTTGAACTTCAGCAAGGAGAAATGGCGTCACCTGACCTCCGCGTACTCCCTGCTGTCGTGCACTTTGCAACGCCGCTGCAGTCGCTTCGTTCACCAATTCCCAAGGCAGAGCGAATTCCGTTGGCGGTGGTTGAACAACGAGCACTGCTCCAGGACGCTTGAGTGCCTTGTGATGCACCCAAATATTCGCAATCTCCTCGGCCGACTGCACCGTTAAATCGAGCTTGATTCCTGTCGTTGTCGTGAAAAAACCGGGCAATTCGTGAGTGCGATAGCCAACCACGGTCACGCCATGACTTTCCAGGCGCTCCATTGTTGCAGACAGGTCGAGAATGGATTTTGCTCCCGCGCACACGACAATTGTTTGTGTTCGTGCGAGCTCAGCGAGATCGGCCGATTCGTCGTAGGGCGCATCGCGATGCACACCCCCAATGCCACCTGTCGCAAACACCAGCAGGTTGCCGAGTGCGCAGAGTGCGAGCGTGCCGGCGACGGTGGTGGCGCCGTCTGCCTTCGTAGCCATCGCAAACGCCAAGTCGCGCGCGGACACTTTTCGCACGTCCTCGCGCGCCAGAAAGCGCTCCAACTCTTCTGGCTCCAAGCCAAGTGTTGGAACACCGCGAACAACAGCGGTGATGACGGGAAACGCGCCGCGCGATTCGACTGCGCGAGTCATTCGTTCAGCCGCTTCGCGATTGTGCGGCGGCAACAATCCTTGCGCCAATACGGAACTTTCGAGGGCAACGAGTGGAAGGCCGCGAGCTCGCGCGGCCTTGACGTCGGCAGTAATTCGCAGTGGCGCCAACTCGGCGTTCAATCCCGAATTACTCAGCCGTTGGTTGCTTCCTCAAACTGATCGACCTTGCGCGCTTCGAGCAAATCCCATTCCTTCGAATTGTTCACGTCATGCACCGCGAGAATCTTCACGGTCTCGCCGCTCCAGGCATCGAACACCTTGCCAGTTCCCTGATACACTTTGATTTCGTGACCGTCTTCAAACTTCAGCACGACCATTGGATACGTGTTGTTGGCGTATTGCTTGCGAACTTTCTTGGGCGGCTGGCTGCTCGGCGAATTCATGTAGTGATCTCGGGATGATGTACAAACGCTGTACAGCTTTGGCGCTGCCAGGGCGTCCGGCCGCTGAATGCGGTCGCGGTGCTCAAGTGTTCTCAAGTTACGGTGCTTTTCTTTCCGACAAAAGCGGTCCAGGCGCCCGTCTCAAGAATTTCGTCAATTGCGTGAACGCACGTCGAGAGCTCTGCATCGGTTGTGTAGAAATGCGGTGCGACGCGAATTCCTGCTCCCGGTCGAAAGTCGATCACGATGTCGCGCGCCAAAAGTGCCCGCGCAACTTCCGCGGCGTGCGGCGTATCAAAGGCTACTGTACCTCCGCGTTGAGCAGAGTTGCGTGGCGCGACAACACGCCAGCCGCGCTTATCCGCTTCAGCGATGAGCCAACTGGTTTGGCGTTGGCTCTTAGCGCGAATGTTTTCCATACCGGCTTCGAGAACAATTCGCGGGCCCTCGAGTCCGGCGAACAATGCTGGCACCGTGGGCGTGCCACCCAACCAGCGCCATCCACCGGCGGCGTATTTCATGTCATCGGCGAACGCGAACGGATGTTCGTGCGCTTGCCAGCCGGTGAGCGCTGGTGCGAACCGTGCGCTCATTTCTGGCGACGCGTAGAGAAAACAACCGCCGGGCCCTCCACACAGCCATTTGAGAACTCCGCCTGCAAGGAAATCGACACCAAGTGCTTTTACATCAACCGGCATGACTCCAACGCTGTGATACGCGTCGAGTGCGACGAGTGCACCGACTTCGCGCGCACGTTTGCAAATCGCGGCCGCATCCATAATGAAGGCCGATCGAAACAACACGTGCGAAATTGCCACCAATCGTGTTCGTTCTGTAATTGCGGCCAACACGCGCTCAGTTTCGATCCCCAATCCGTCGTCCGAACTCACCACCGAAACGCGCGCGCCAAATCGGGGAGCGAGCGCGTCGTACGCGTAACGCACGGACGGGAAATCAAGTGAGGTCATTACGATTTCGTTGCGATCGGACGGAAAATCGATTGCCGACAATACCGAGGACATGGCCTGCGTCACCGTGGGCATCATTACTACTTCACCCGTGCCCGCACCAATCAGTGGAGCGATGCGGTTGCCCATGGTAACTGGCAGTTCCCACCAGCCGTCGGCCCAGGCCCGCACCCCGCGGCTTCCCCACTGATTTCCGTATTCAGCCAGCTTCTTGCGTACGCCCTCAGGCATGGCGCCAAGCGAGTTGGAAACCAGGTAGGTGGAAGTTGAAAGTATGGGAAATTGATCGCGGTATTTCAGCAGGGTGTCGAGGGAGTTTGGCATGCGCTGAGAATAGCCCTCAAGTAGCCTGTACGCAGCCTCGGAAATCTCCAATTGGCAAACACCGTCACAGGGGCTCAAGTCTCCGACGACCCCCGCCGATGATGTGATTGTCACCCAATCACATTTGCCGTTTCAGATGACACTCGATTCCACCGTCAAGAATCCGCTGCGCCACGTTCTCCGTGCGTACGATCGCGCCATCCGGGCCTGTGAATTGGCCGATTCGGGGGCTGCGCTTCGGGCGTTGTCGCTTTTGCGGGCATCACTGGATACCGAATCCCCGGAATCGTTCGGATTTGACGGGATCTTTGTTTGGTGCGAGCAAGCGGTGCTGGGAGGGAATTTTTCAGAACCGGGCCGTCGGCTGGGGACGCTTCGGAATGCCTGGCAGAATGCCGAATCTGTTCGTGTGGGTGGGCCGGCCGCTCGTCCGACGCGAATGCTGAGTATGGTGCCGTAAGGGCATTCCTCTATTGTACGAATGAATGCGTTGGAGCTTCAACGCAGAGAGGTTGCGCGCCGCTCGACCAGGGTAGTCCGCGCATTATTATGCGGGACATGAGCAACACCACCGCCTCATTTAGCCCAAGAACTCGCCCACGAATCGCCCTGGTGCTGGGCGGTGGCGCGCTCAAAGGATTTGCGCATATCGGTGCGTTGCGCGCCCTCGATGAAGCCGGTGTTCGTCCAAAATTGTATGCGGGATCGAGTATCGGTGCGCTGATTGCTGCGGGTGTCGCGGCGGGCGTTTCCGTCAACACGATGGCGGAACGCGCAATGAGTTTGCGTCGTCGCGATCTGTTTCGAATCAATCACGTTGGCATGCTGCTCGAGCGGATGCACTCGCCATCGATCTATCTCGAAGGACCGCTGCGCACGCTGGTTGATGAAATTGCGCCTGAAGGTACGTTCGACGAATTGGCCACGCCGTTGCTGGTGACCGCCGTTGACATCGAGCGCGGCGTGCCAGTGGTTTTCGGTCGACCCGGACTCAAGAACGTCAGCATTCGCGATGCGGTTTATGCATCATGCGCGCTGCCAGGTTTCTTTCCTCCTGGCCGAGTCGACGATCGCAGCTGCATCGACGGTGGTACCACCGACAATTTGCCAGTTGCGATTGCCGCAAGGGGTGTTGATGCGCTGATTGCCGTTGATGTTGGTGTTGCCGACATTACCGTGGAAACGGGGGTTGGTGCAACGGGATTTGCGTCGGTGTTCATGCGCGCGGCAACAATCATGATGCACGCGCAGCAGCAGAACTCATTGGAAGTCTGGACGGGGCCGCCAATGCTGTTGGTGCGGCCGCCGGTCTCGCACATTGGCTGGTTTCACTTCGGCCACACCGAAGAGTTGATCGACTCGGGGTACAATAGCATGCGCGAGGCGCTCAAGCATCTGGACGTGGTGCTGCGAGCGCCAGGAGGAATTTTCCCTCGTCAACGCATGAACATTATTGTCGATCGCGACGCCTGCACCGGTTGCGCAATGTGCGTTGCGCGCGCGCCGCATCTCATGGCGCTCGACGATCAACGGAAGGCCTACCCAATCAAGCAGTTTCATGATTGGTCTCCAGCCGATGGAGACTTCGTGCGCTATTGCCCGTTCGATGCAATCCAAGTCACTCCGGCGCACGCAGAAGGTGTGCAGCCCGACGACTTGACGGTACGATCGGCGTAGTTTCTGCACAGACTAACGACAACCGCGTATGTCGTATCGAGAACTTGCTCCACCGTCGCATTGGTCCGGCAGCATCGAATGTGTGTGGACCAGTTCGCGCTCCATTGAATCAGCAGCTGCGCACACGGTGTTGCCAGACGGCGCAATGGATGTCATCGCCGAAATCGATGATGACGGCGACGTGCAACAATTGTTCGCCGTTGGTGCGATGACGAAACCATTTGTCGCCACATTGTCTACAGCGCGCCTCGTCGGCATTCGTTTCTTTCCTGGAGTTGGTGGTAGCGCGCTGCAAACGCAAGCCGCGACGTTGACCGACGTCACTATTCCTCTGGGTGATGTTGTTCTTCGTCTCGACGCCGTACGCGACGCATTTCGTTTGCTTGCTATCAGCGCCAACGACGCCGGCGCATTTGCACGACTATCGAACGCGCTCAGTTTGGGACCGCGCAGCACGCCATCGCTCATTCGCGCCGCGACACGCGCAATTGCACAATCACCACACATTGCACGAATCGCCGACCTGTCAAAAGAGTTAGGGGCATCCCGACAACATCTGGCGCGCCAGTTCGCGACGCACGTTGGGCTCACTCCCAAACAATTTGCACGAATTTGCCGGGTTCGCGCGCTCCTGCACCAATCCCGGCGAAACCATCGTGGTTGGAGTGAAGCGGCGGCGAGTTTCGGGTACAGCGATCAATCGCATCTCATTAGCGACGTACGGAACGTAACGGGACTCACACCCGGCGAATGGGGTCGGGAAACCGGTTCCATTCTTCCTATCGCGCCCGTGCCGACGTCCAGAGATTGATTGCACGCGTCGCTCGCTCCCACACGATCGGCATACTCGTCTCCCGCCATTTTCCCTACTCGACTCATGACTGCATCAATCGTTACGAAATCGACACCTGTTCTCATCGTGGACTCTGTCGAACCCTGCGCGAAATTCTGGGAGAAATTGGGTTTCGCACGAACCGCCGAAGTGCCGCACGGTGATTCGATCGGCTTTGTAATACTTTCCGACGGCGCGACCGAGTTGATGTATCAGAGTATGGAAAGTGTCATCGAGGACGACGCGTCAATTGCGAAGGTTCTGAAGACCGGCGGAAGCTCGCTGTTTGTCGAAGTGGCAAATCTCGCGGACGCCGTGAAGGCAGCGGCCGGCGCAAGAGTGGTCCTTCAGGAGCGCACAACTTTTTATGGGATGCGCGAAGTGGGGGTGCTCGATCCGGGTGGCAACCTCGTGATTTTCGCGGAAAAGGTCGCATAGGTCACTGTCGCGGGAAAGATGGGTAAAGCGTACCATCGGCAGTTGTAGCGCTCACGGCGCACGCTGCCGATATTCAGGTCAGCCTCACCGGAACCAGGGCCCGTGATTAGCGGTCCACCCATGGCGCGGCGAGTGGCTCAGTCCTGAACGCGAACGTATACCCAAGGGGTTAGTCGTTCGCCGGACCACATCAATTCATGTCGCATCCCAATTCATTCGGCAGCCGAGCGCAACTCACTGTAGGCGGCCGGCAGTATGTGTATTTCAATCTCGCTCCGCTCGACCAGCTCGACGGAAGCATTGCGAAGACTCTTCCCTTCTCCCTTCGCGTGTTGCTCGAAAATCTTGTTCGCAATGAAGACGGCGCGTTCGTCAAGCGAGCAGACATTGAATCGCTGTCTCGATGGAATGTGAAGGCCGCGGTCGACAAGGAAATTGCTTTTCGCACCGCCCGGGTACTGTTGCAGGACTTCACGGGTGTTCCGTGCGTAGTCGATCTCGCGGCAATGCGCGATGCAATGGTCGCACTCGGCGGCGACCCAACGCGCATTAACCCACTGCAACCGGTTGATCTGGTCATCGATCACTCCGTACAAGTCGATGAATACGGTACTGAGGCAGCGCTGTTGCTCAACACTGATCTGGAATTCGAGCGCAATCAGGAGCGTTACGAATTTCTGAAGTGGGGTCAGCTTGCACTCGATCAATTCCGCGTGGTTCCACCCGGAACTGGTATTTGTCACCAGGTGAATCTCGAGTATCTCGGCCAGGTTGTATTCACGTCGAAGAGTGGTGACGACACTCTCGCCTATTGCGATTCGCTCGTTGGCACCGATTCACACACGACCATGATCAATGGATTGGGTGTGATGGGCTGGGGCGTTGGCGGAATCGAAGCAGAAGCGGCCATGCTCGGTCAGCCAGTTTCGATGCTCATCCCAGAAGTTGTCGGCTTCAAGTTACATGGCAAACTTCCGGCTGGCACCACTGCGACAGATCTCGTGCTCACATGCACGGAAATGCTGCGCAAGAAAAAAGTTGTCGGAAAATTTGTCGAATTCTACGGACCCGGATTGTCGTCGCTCGCGTTGGCCGATCGCGCAACGATTGCAAACATGGCGCCGGAATACGGCGCAACGATGGGCTTCTTCCCCGTCGACGCGGAGACGCTCAAGTATTTGCGTCTGTCCGGTCGCAGCGACGAGCAGGTTGCGTTGGTCGAAGCGTACACAAAAGCGCAGGGAATTTTCCGCACGGATGCAACGCCTGACCCGGTGTTCACCGACACGCTCGAACTCGATTTGGGCACAGTTGTACCAAGTTTGGCCGGACCGAAACGCCCACAGGATCGCGTTCCGCTTACCGAATCGAAGCGGATGTATCGCGAAGCGCTCGCTGCGCAGTTGGCGCTTGTTCCAACCGCCGTGCCGGCTGCAACAGCCGCGTCGCCAACCAAACAGGCTGTCGCTGAAATGGTTTCCGAAGGTGGTCCGGTAATTCAACCCGACGAGGGCGTGCATTGCGATTACAACGGAAATAAATTCACGCTCAAGCACGGATACGTTGTCATTGCCGCTATTACGTCGTGCACAAATACATCAAACCCAAGCGTAATGCTCGCGGCGGGTTTGCTGGCTCGTAACGCCGTTGCGAAAGGATTGAAGACCAAGCCATGGGTGAAAACTTCACTCGCACCGGGTTCAAAAGTTGCAACGGACTATTTTAAAAAAGCCAACGTTATGGGTTCACTCGATGCGTTGGGCTTTAACGTCGTTGGTTACGGTTGCACAACTTGCATTGGAAATTCTGGTCCGCTGCCAACGCCAATTAGCGAAGCAATTGACTCGGGCAAATTGCATGTGTCGGCCGTTCTCTCGGGCAATCGCAACTTTGAAGGCCGAGTGAATCCGCAAACGCGTTTCAATTATCTCGCGTCGCCGCCGTTGGTTGTTGCTTACGCGCTCGCTGGTCGCATGGACATCGACATGGCGACGGAACCGCTGGGCGAAGGCAAAAATGGCCCTGTATTCCTCAAAGACATCTGGCCAAGCGCGCAGGAAGTTGAAGACACCATTCTCTCGTCAGTTAAGCGCGAGCAGTTCCAAACGCAGTACGCGAACGTATTCGCAGGGGACGCACATTGGCAGAAGATTCCCGCGTCAAGCTCCAATCAATACGCGTGGAACGTCGATTCAACGTACGTGAAAAACCCACCGTACTTCGAAGGCATGACGATGAGCCCGCCCGGAATTCTTCCGATTGCCGGTGCGCGCGTGCTTGGAATGTTCGGCGATTCCATCACAACCGATCACATCTCCCCCGCTGGTTCAATTGCCGCAGCGTCACCAGCCGGTCTGTGGCTGAAATCTCTCGGCGTTGAGAAAAAAGATTTCAATTCGTACGGCGCGCGTCGCGGCAATCATGAGGTGATGATGCGCGGCACATTCGCGAACATTCGTTTGAAGAACGAATTAACCGGTGGCAAGGAAGGTTGGTGGACGGCGACTGCGCAGGACGCTGAGCCCGTCGCATTGTACGATGCGGCGATGGCGTTTCAAGCAGCGGGAACACCACTCGTTGTTATCGCCGGCAAGGAATACGGCACCGGTTCATCACGCGATTGGGCAGCCAAAGGAACAATGCTGCTCGGCGTGCGCAGCGTGATTGCCGAGAGTTTTGAACGTATTCACCGTTCCAACCTGGTAGGCATGGGTGTGTTGCCATTGGAATTCACAAACGGTGAAACGCGTCAGTCCCTTGGTCTCACGGGCTTCGAGACATATACCATTGAGGGACTCGATCCGTCGCTTGCGCCACGTCAGGTACTTACCGTTTCGGCGGTTGGCACCGATGGCGGGACGAAGAAATTCCAGGCGCGTGCGCGCATCGATACGCCGGAAGAAATGCAGTACTACCGTCACGGTGGAATTCTTCCGTACGTGCTGCGTTCACTCGTCGCACGCTAGGAGCCACTACGTCGATATTTCTGCTGGTGAATCCAGCCGCAGGTCGTGGACGCGCCGCAGGATTCATTCCTGCGGCGCGTGCTGCGTTAGAGAGCGTTGGTGGATCAACCCTCATACAAACCAACGGTCGCGGTGATGAAGCACGCTGCGCCCGCGAAGCACTCGATCGCGGCGCAACTACTCTCGTCGTACTCGGCGGCGATGGAACTGTGAGTCAGGCAGCCTGCGAACTGGTGCGCGCAAAGTCACAGGTTCCGCTCGCGATATTTGGAGCAGGAACAGGAAATGATTTTGCATACGCGATTGGCTTGCCTGTGCACGACTACGGCGCAGTCACGCGGTTGATTGCAGAAAACAGAATTCGCACCGTCGATGCGGGGCGCATTGATAATCGCGTATTTGTGAACTCAGTTGGCTTCGGGTTTGACGCCGAAATCGTGGCGCGTACACAGCGTTCCGGTGGTTTTCTGAAGGGCAACGCAGTATACGTGACCACCGCACTCAGCCAACTGTTCCAATACGTTGGTTTCTCGGCCAATGTCACACAGGGCGCGAATTCAACAGGAGCACGGCAATGGTTGATGATCGTGTTCGCAAACGGTGGTCGTTTTGGGGGAACTTTTCGCATTGCCCCAGACGCGAGAATTGACGATGGACTCCTGGACGGAATTTTCATCGGCAACGCTTCGACGTTCAAACGCACCGCAATCTTCGCGCGGGCGACGAGCGGAGAGCACGTCCGCTACCCGGAGGTTCAAGTAACACGCCATTCACGATACGAAATAGAATTTTCGACCACTCCGGGGTATCAGGCCGATGGCGAGTTCTTCCAGGCCACGTCTTCAACCGTAATCGTCGAGGCCCTTCCCGCTGCATTGCGGGTGATTGCGTAGAAGTTCGCAGTGCCGACGGTATCTGATTTCGGTAGTTTCAAGGCTGTGTCATCCCGCTGGCGCAAATTGCACCAACCTACCCGGAGTTCTCCATGTTTAAAGGCAATCGTTTTATGACGCATCGCGCGCGCGCACTCTACTGCGCTGCTGTTGTTGCGGCCTCGACGTTTTTCTTGCCGACACTATCCCATGCGCAAGCCGTGCCCGGCACGGGCGTACTGGCGTTGGGACAGCTCGCTCCCGATTTCACCATCAAATCGGTAAATGCAAACGGGCTGACGGCCAAGCCATTTCATTTGGCTGACCATAGGGGTGAAACGGTGGTGCTCGCATTTTTTCCGAGAGCACGTTCGCAAGGGTGCACGGTGCAGATGGAATCGTATCGCGACAATTACAGCACGTTGATGCACAACGGCAACAAAGTCACGCTGATTGGCATCAGCATTGATTCCGACACAACGCTGCAATCGTGGGCCAGGGACGCGAAATTTCAGTTCAACTTTGGCAGCGATGTTGATCGTGCAGTTGGTGCGATGTTTGGCGCGAGTAACGCGGCCGGTGGACACCGACGCGTTCTGTACGTCATCAATCCCGATGGGAAAATCGGTTACATCGCTTCACCGTTCAAGCAACTGGCGGCTGAAGCGTACACCGAACTTGGCGCGGCCATCGACAAAGCGGCGAGCATGCATTAACTCGTGTGCATCAATCGCGTCGGCCAAAAGCCGACGTGTTCACGCACACTTTTCATGACTACTGCTCAACTGAAAAACCCGCGCGCCTTGCTCACATCGCTTCACCAGGCGGCTGTGCAGGGCGCGAATCCGTTTGTGCGCACGCGCGACGCAGTCATTGAATGGCTGCATAGTTCGAATATCGACAGCTCGGCCCGACTTCATATTTTCGCACTCGGCAAAGCAGGTGCGACGATGGCTTCGGGTGCAGCCGAAGCCCTCGAACAACACGGAATCAAGACTGTTGGTGGCGTTGTCGTCGTTGCAGCACGTCCGTCTGAAAACGCCGCGGCCGAGCAGGGCGGCGCACTTCCAACTGTTCTCGAAATTCGCGTCGGCGACCACCCCGTTCCCGATTTGGGCTCACTCGCTGCCGCCGACGTCATTGCGCGTAAAGTGAACGACGTGCAAAACGGTGACATTGCCCTCGTTCTCATTTCCGGTGGTGCAACATCGTTGTGCGCGGCACCGTGCGCCGAACTGCGTGAACACTTTGGCCACGCGGCGAAAGCGCACGAATTGATTACCGATCTCGCGAAAACGCTGCACGCGAATGGCCTCGCTATTCACGAAATGAACGCCGTGCGTCGTCGCTTGCTGCGCTGGGGTGGTGGACGCCTCGCGGTCGCGTTGCACGAACGTGGCGCCGCAAGCATTCAGGTGTTCGCCGTTTCCGATGTCATTGGTGACGATCCTTCCGTAATTGGTTCGGGCCCCTGCTCTCCCGATCCGATCAGCGAATGCGAATTCTTTGCGATGTTGGATGCATACAATTTGCGCGACAAGATTTCGCGCGCTCTGGCCGTCGCGTTGGGATTCGAGGGTAGTTCAGACCAACGAATCATCCCACCTACCGCCAACAGTCCCGCTTTTGATCTCGTACAATTCGCTATTGTCGCGCGAAACGTGGACTCGTGCAACGCAATGGCGGTGCGCGCGCGTGAATTGGGAATCGGCAACGTCACGGTCGTGACAACTCCAATCATGGGCGAAGCCGAAACTGTCGGGCACACAATTGCTTCACTGGCGCTGCGTTCTGCTGCGGATAGCGACGAGGAGCAATTGATCGTGTGGGGCGGCGAGCCAACCGTCTCGATGAACAACGACGAACGCGTTTTTGGTGACGACGAAGGCGACGAACCCTTGCCAGACACACTGAACGTGTCAGCTCCGGACCGACCGCCATCTTCATTCACATTTGGTGCTGATTCGAATGCCGGCGAAGGTCCAAACGGCGGTCGAATGCAGGCGCTTGCTCTCGCCGCGTGTCTGGCGTTTGAACAAGCCGAAATGCGTAACGATTCAAAAATTGCAGGACGAATTGCGCTTCTCGCTGCCGGTACGGACGGACGAGATGGGCCGACCGACGCGTGCGGCGCGATTGTCAATTTCACCACCCCAATGGCGGCACGTCAGCACGGGCGCGACCCCATTCGCGATCTCCACCGCTTTCGGAGCTACCCTGCGCTGGATGCGGCCAGCGCGCTGCTCAGAACCGGTCCGACTGGCACGAACGTCATGGACGTCGTGGCCGCGTACATCGCTCCCAGCAAGGCTGACTAGCTGGTGATGTTGTTCGCCGATATGGAACTCCGGATCGCCCGAACCACTGCTGGCGAGTAAGTTCGTCGCCATGCCAGCCAGAAAGAGCGCAGGAAACAGCGCAACGGTCGCCGTCAAAACCGAGACCGCTGCGACGATCGAAACGGCGACCTTTCGCAGACAACCGCGCCAGTCACGCGGTCAACGTCGTGTCGACTTGCTGCTCGACGCCGCCGCGACCGTAATCGCGCGGCAAGGCGTGCAAGCTGCAACTGCCGAGGCCATCGCACTGGAAGCACGCACGGCGAAGGGTTCGTTCTACCAATTTTTCCCAAATCGTGACGCTGTATTGGCCGCGCTTGCGTTGCGCTACTCCGATGAATTGCGCCGCATTCATGAAGAAGCATTCCCCGCCGATTCAACCGCGCTCACACTTCCCCGGCTGATTGATCAAATCGTGCGACCAATGGCGGTGTTTCACGACAACAATCCGGCCTTCAGCCGTGTCTTCGCAATCTCAGACGCGGCTGATGGCGGCAAGAGCGCGCCCGGACGCGTTCGCTCGCAGTTGTTTTTGTCATTTGTTGAACGCCTCGACCTGCTGATCGCGTCCCGCAACCCGCAACTCTCCTCGCGTGATCGGCGCCGAGTGTCGCTGGTGTCGGCTGCAATTGGTCAGGCAATTCTGGCGCGACGTGACATGGCGACCGCCATTGAGAAGAAGGCCCTGCTGGACGACTTGCGACGCGTTCTACTGGCTTATCTTGCACCAGTGCTCGCGAAAAAATAAATCGCTCCGTAAAGCGTGCCTTGAAACGTGCCCTAGCCCAAAGCGTCATGGCCTCACATGTTGTTTCAGTCGGTCTCATTCAAGAGGCTGCATCGTCCGATCGTTCCGCGAATCTCGAACGCACCGTTCAGCGCATTAAAGAAGCGGCTGCGCGCGGTGCACAGATCATTTCGCTACAGGAATTGTTCAACGCGCCGTACTTCTGCAAGACTCTGCGCATCGAGAATTTTGATATCGCCGAACCGGTAGACGGCCCCACGGTCACCACTCTGCGGAAGCTGGCGCAGCAACTCGGGGTTGTGCTAATCGTTCCATTCTACGAAAGACAAGCGGCCGGGTTGTATCGCAACTCCGCGTCGGTTATCGACGCCGACGGCGCATTGCTCGGCACATATCGCAAAATGCACATTCCGCACGACCCGTTGTTCGAAGAGAAGTACTACTTTGCGCCGGGCGATGTTGCGGCCGACACACGTACCGATGCGCATCCGGGAATTAATGGCTTCCGCACGTGGCGCACAAAGTTTGCAAACATCGGCGTGCTCATTTGCTGGGATCAATGGTATCCGGAGGGCGCACGCATCACGTCGCTGCTTGGTGCTGAAATTCTGTTTTATCCAACAGCAATCGGCTGGCATCCGCACGAAAAGGCGCACTTCGGTCACGCGCAAGCCGAAGCATGGCGCATCATGCAACGCTCGCACGCCATCGCGAATGGTGTGTTTGTTGTTTCAACCAATCGCGTTGGATTTGAAGAGGAAGCCGGCACCAACGGCATCGAATTTTTTGGACAATCTTTCATCAGCGATCCGTTCGGGCGAATCCTCGCCGAAGCAAAGGGTGATCCCGAAGTGCTCGTTACCAACTGCGATTTGTCACTTGTTGAAACCACCCGTCGCAACTGGCCGTTCCTGCGCGATCGCCGCATCGATGCGTACGCACCCATCACGCAACGCTGGTTGGGAAATCCGTAGTGAGCAATCGCAATACAATCACGCCGAACATGCGCAGGCCGATGATGCGCATGCCTGCGGAATGGGAGCAACACGACGCAACATGGTTGTCGTGGCCGCACCACGAGCCCGATTGGCCCGGGAAATTTGAACCAATTCCATGGGTATACGCCGAAATTGTGCGAGCACTTGCCGGTTCCGAACGCGTCGAAATTCTCTGCCAGAACAACGAAGTGCGCGACAACGCGCTGCATTGTCTCAACCTGCATCAAGTCGATTCTGCCTCGTATCGGTTGCACCTGCTGGCAACCGATCGCGTCTGGATGCGCGACTCAGGGCCGACTGGCGTGCAACGGGAAGACGGTTCAGTTGCGTTGGTGCACTGGGGATTCGACGCGTGGAGCAAATACGACAACTACTCCCTTGATGTGCACGTTCCGGAATTTATTTCGCAGATAACCGGTCTGGATCGTATCGAAGCGCTGCGCCCGGACAACTCCGAACGCCTGATCCTCGAAGGCGGTGGCATTGAAACCGACGGACTCGGCACAATGCTGGTCACCGAAGAGTGGTTGTTATCCGATGTGCAGGTGCGAAACCCTGGACTCACTCGCGACGGATACGAGCGCGCATTTGGTCAGTACCTGGGAATCACGAAAACCATTTGGTTGGGTGAGGGTTGTGTTGGTGACGATACGCACGGACACGTAGACGATATTGCGCGCTTCGTTGCACCTGGGGTAGTTGTGCTCGCTCACGAGGAAAATCCCGACGATGAAAATCATCGTCGCTCGCTGGACAATCTGAGTCGCCTGCGCGCAACTCGCGATGCGCGGGGTGAACCGATTCGTGTCGTCACATTGCCGTATCCGCGAGCCGTTACGATGGACGGACAGCGACTACCGGCAAGCTACGCGAATTTCTATATCGCAAACGCCGTTGTTATCGTTCCCACGTTCAACGATGTCAACGATCGCGTTGCGCTGAACACGCTCGCCGAATGCTTTCCGCATCACCGCATCGTTGGCATTCACGCAGTCGATCTCGTGTGGGGTTTGGGTACCTTGCACTGCCTCACGCAGCAACAGCCAGCCGCCAAGCGGGTATCTTAGAGAATGTCTTCACCCAACAACGGTTTCGATGGTTCGTCGCAACCGGAAGAAAAGAAGGAAAATCTTCCGAGCTCAAGTGCGCCACGCCCCGAACCGGAATTGCCGCGCTGGGCCACCAGGACAAGCAATACAACGCCGTTCAGCGATGCGCGAATGATGGCGTTCATCGGGCCAAAATGGGAAACGTACTATGGTCGGAAGCTGGCGCGCTTTATCGCCGATCCCGCGTTCACACCAACGTGGAATTGGGCGGCGGCATTTGGTTATCCGTTCTGGTTCCTTTATCGCAAGCTGTATCTCGCATTTTTTACGTTCACGTGCCTGGGATTGTTCGTACTTCCCGCGTTGTTCCCAACGCTCGACGCAAAAAGCGTGCAGGCCATGCTCGAAGGCAAAGGAATGTCGGATGACACCATTGTCTTTACAGGCGTTACCATTTCGCTGTTCATCATGGCTGGGGGCACTGCGAATTGGCTTCTGTTCCGTCGCGCCCGGGCGGCGGCCATGATCGTTGCAATGCAACAGCTGCCGGAAGAGTCTGCTTTGGCCTGGTTGCGAAGAAATGGTGGGGTGAATGTTCGCCAAACTGTCCTATTTGTATTCGTGCTGTCCGTCTTACCAATCGTTCTGGAGTCCCTGGGCCTGGTAACGCCTTAGGCTGGCTTCGGCTTCGAGATCAATTCCAAACACTTTTGACGTTTCCACATTCACACATTGTCACCTTGGCGGAGGGACGTGACGTCCCCGTGGTCAACGGTGTTGTACAGCGATGACTGACGCGGAGCTCGTGACGCGGACCCGCGACGGTGACTCGGATGCATTCGGGATACTGGTCGCGAGGTACTACGACGCGTGTTGGCGTTTTGCCTATCACATGTTGGGAGAGCGTGCGGATGCCGAGGATGTGCTGCAGGAAACCTTTCTGCGCGCGTACCTGGCACTCGCTCGCTACGACGAACGCGATCAATTCCGGGGATGGCTCTTTCGCATCCTTACCAATCAGTGCCGAAACGCGCTGACTTCGCGAGGACGTCGCGGTCGGCGGTTCATTCAGGATGACGTGGCGATCGAAGGGGCCCCCGCACCTCCCGGCGCACCACCAACTGGAATTCACGATGTAAATCTTGCCAAAGCCCTCGCGCAACTCGATCCCGCGCAGCGTGAAGCTTTGTTACTGAAGTATGCCGAAGGGCTTGAATACACGGAGATGTCTGCGATGACTGGGGTAGGAGAATCAGCGCTCAAGATGCGAGTTAAACGCGGTAGCGAGCGCTTGCGGAATCTGTTGGGCCAGGAGCCTTTTGATGACCGATAACGACGACATTCTTCCATTCGACGGCGGGAACACTCCCGACGACGCCGAGATGTCAGCACGAGTCGCGGCGAGTTACGCCAGCACCGACGCTGCCACTCCCGAAATGATTGAGCGTTGTGTTCGAGCGGTGCGTCGTAGAGTGATGACCCCAGCGGCAACGATTGGAGGGCCAGCCAAACGCAACTGGATCGCTGCTGCCGTTGCGGTCGCTGCGATTTTCATCGTGTCGCTGACGATGCGGTCGTCCACCAACAAGTCTGGCTCCGACACCGCGGACAGTATCGAGCCCATCGGCACAGTAACGCCGGTCGACAACGGCGCAGCCTTTTTATTCAAGCTGTCGTTCCCCAAGGGAACCGCGAAGGTATCCGTGGTTGGTGACTTCAACGGATGGGACACCGCCGCCACGCCAATGACGCAAAGCAGTAAGGAAGGCGCGTGGTCTGCGAAAATCACCCTGCTTCCGGGGCGGCACGTTTACGCGTATATCGTAAATGGAGAAAAGTGGACAATCGATCCGCTTGCGCCCCAGGTACCCGATGCCGGGTTTGGCGCCACCAACGCGTTCGTAGTGGATGGGGAACCGAGAGGAGATAGTAAGTGATAATTGCAGGCCTCGCGCTTGCCGCACTTCTCAGTTCGTCCATCGCTCCCTCAGAGATCAGTTACTCTGATTTAATTGCAGCGCTCCAAAAAGGAGCGGCATCTTCGACGGCATCGGTCACCAACGAGTTTCCGCAACCAGGTCGGTTCGATCCAACGCGTTTTGATTCGGTGACGGCCGGCGCTCTCCGTATACTCTTTGACAGTGCAAGCGCGCACGGTATTCCCACCACGCCACTCATTAACAAGGCGAATTTCGGAGCCGCGCAGCACAAGCCGGGCTCGCAGATTCTCAGGGTGGTGCGAGACCACTTCGCCGCGATGCTCGACGCTCGAGCCGCACTCGGCGACAATTCAAGCGACAGCGAACTGGATAGCGGCGCGGATGCGCTGCGAAGCGGTATCGATGGCAAAGCGCTGGTGGCCATTCGCTCAACTCGTACGACCAGCGGGTCCTCAGTAAATGCCCTGGTGGTGTTGACTGACCTCGTGAAACGCGGAATTCCAAGCGGAAAAGCTCGCGACGCGGTGACTGCGCTAGCTCGCGTTTCCAAGACCGACGAAACTATTAATGGTCTGCAGGTTCTGGTGGCCCGAAACGCAGAACGCGGCCCGGGGATGGCACAAGACGCCATGGATCGCTATCTTCGTATCAATGCTCCGGGCGGAAATAAAAACGCCCCACCTAAGTCGGCTCCCCGTCCGCCAGGTTCACCCGACCCTCAGTGACGAATTCTCGCCGTGGCTCGCCCCCGAAACCCAATCGCCACACCTCATTTGGTGCTGCGCGGACTGGTTCGTGGCTCAGCTCCTGCGTTATCGCGTCACTCGCGCTGCAACCGTCTATCGCTCGCGCACAGAATAGCGCCTCGCGACGTTCGGATACGCCAGTTGCACCATCCACCGCAATCGGTTCATCCAGCACATCAACAACGTTTTCGTTGCTGGGACTCGCTGGATTGCCAAACGGTGACGGAGACTCCCCCGCTATTGCACACGACGTCTGGTACGCCGGTTTGTCTCAACCACTGGGCGTGCTTCATGCCGTTCGCTTAACGGCTATCGGAACTGGTTATTTCAGCACGCGCGACAATGTCAGCACCGGATCGACCCTCGAAGGTGCGGTAGCTGTACGCGCACTTGGTCGCATTAACGGAGTTCGTTCGTGGGCGGCTGTTCGGTACGGACGTGCCGGCGCGCTAGGTGGAGTGTTGGGCACCGGATTCACCGGCGCACCCAACACGACCGGACTCGACGGCGCACGCGCCGACACGACAATTTCGCGCCGGGTTGATATCGGCACAGTTGGCCGAGCCGAAGCAGGCATTCTAACGTCGCGCGGCGGCTTTGATTTTTCGCTCGGAATGTCAGTCGAACGCGCAACGCGCGTGACGACGCAAACACTCAGCATCAAAACGAACGACGGATTCCCAACATCGCCGCTCCAACCGCCTGCATTGGCGGTTGTTCGCACGTTGCGTGGCGTGCAGCGTCGCGAAATTGCAACCGGCCTGGTGTCTCTTGGGTGGAGTACCGGCCGAACGACTTGGCTTGCCTCACTAACCGCGCCAATGGCTGCGTGGATTACCAGTGATGCACTCGCTCCACGCCCGCGCATTGCGCCACCTGTTGCATCCCTTGCTGTCGTTCAACCAATCACTGCGTGGCTTTCGGCGGTGGGATCGGCGAGCACGAATGCATCAACTGTTGGCAGTACCACCCTTCGCGACGATGCGGGAATTTCGCGCCGAAGCGATATTGCACCGGTGTTCGCGCTGGGAGTCAGCATTGTTCGCATGCCTTTCCGCGGCCGTCATGGCGATGCTGCGCCAAATGGAATTCTGTCATTTGAGAGTCGCGTATTTGATGCACTCGATTCTGTCTCAACCATCATCCAGTCTCCCTCAGATACGTTGCGCAGCACAACGGTCGCGCCTTCTTATCGCGTGCAACTCATTGTCGATGCACCGAACGCAACGTCGATTGAGTTGATGGGAGACGCGACATCCTGGACAGTCGCGAACTTGTATAAGAGCAACGATGGACGCTGGCGTGCCGAACTCAAGATTCCGGCCGGCGCCAATCGTTTGCAGGTTCGTGCTGACGGCGGAGAATGGATCGCACCACCAGGCCTTCCACTTGGCAACAATGACTTTGGCAGCCCAGTTGGTTTGCTACTGGTTGTCGACCCTGCGCGAACGCATCGCTAATCACCGCTGAACAAAGCTGGCGTAAGCAAAAGGCCGAGCAAGTTTGCCCGGCCTTTTATTTGTAATGAACTTGCGACCGCAACAAAAACTAATTGTTTTTGTTGCGCACCTTGATGATGGTTGACGTGCTGTCTTTGCCAGCCGCACTCTGCACAACAATGGTAAGTTGGTAGTCACCGGCCGGAACTTCGGGCCAACCCAATGCGAGGGTTCTTCCCGATCCACCATCAGGACGACCGGGGTCCGAAAAACGCTGCGAGACCGGTTGCACTGCTTTCGATAACTTCAACGAGCTACTGAGTTTCTGAAAAAAGCTGGCGTTCAATCGCGTTGCACGTATTGATGTCGTTGCTGGCGCGCCTGGTGAGACCTTCAGGTAGTTCTCCCAGTACAATCCGATTGTCGTGCCGCCATCAATGTCCGCGCCACCAAATGCGAGCGGCGCTGCACTTTCCAACGTAGGATGTTCGGACGGATCGCCCTTTGTCAGCAGCAACACATCGGAAATCAACTTCGTTTTCGCCAGCGGTTCGACGCCGGCGCGTACGCGTGCAACGCGTTTGCTGGCGGGCGCAATTATTTCGAGGCTTGCGAGAAATGGACTTGTGCCAATTGTTGCCAGCAATGCTGCGTTGGCCGGGGCGTTGTCCTTGCGCACCACTATCGGCTCTTTGCCGTCGAATGCATCAAGCACGAGTGTTGCGTTATACGGCGCGCGTCCCATTTCCAAATCGCGAATGAGACGATACGCACCGGCAACGACGGTTGAGTCGCCGCGACGGAAACGCGCAAACTGATACGGTGGGACCTGAAAACCACTCGCATAGCGCGGCGCGTAACGCATGCGTGCTTTTTTTGCATTGAGCGGAAAATCGGCAATTGTGGCGGCGGTTGGATTCGCGAGCGCGTTGGCCGATGGGAGGAAATCGTAACTCGGCGTTGGTTCGTGACCGATTACCTGAGGTGGACGTGGATCGGCCACACCGCCGTTCTGCACCGACCAATTCACCGGCCATCCGTAACGGACTTGTGATTCCAGCAAGTCAGCACCAAACGTGAGGTCGTACGGAATGCGACCCATGCCATGCACGAGCGAAATCGTGTGTCGCGCCAGCAGCTCGCTATACAAATCGTTGGCGGGCAATCCCCAGAGCGGCTGCGCCAGGCGAAACAGTCGCTCATCGTCTTTCATGCGTTGTTCGCACGGACGTCCGCGATAGTTGCGTTGCACCGTTGAATCGTTCGACAGCCAGAGCGCGATTTCTGTCCAGCTACACTTCATGCTCTCGGGCATTGTGCGCAGCATCTTGTCAAACGCATTCTTTGCTTCGAGATGTTGATTCAAGCTGTGCAGCGCCAGCCCTTGCAATGCCGAACACCACCAGGTTGTTCCGGCGCAATTGCGCGCCGCCTTCAGTGAAGAATCGGCGCGATCGGCCTCGATATCGTAGCGCACCAACATGCCTGCCACCCAATCGTCGCTGGGACTGGCTTTCGCTGCGCGTGTAAGAATTTCTATGAGTTGCAGACGTTCGATGCGCGCGTCGTTGCGTTCCGCGGGTGGCGGTACATCGCCGTTGTTATTCCAATAACAAATGCGATTGATTTGTTCTTCGCATGTTGCATCGGCGCCGCCGTTGTAAAAGCGCAGCCCCTGTCGGTGCGTTTGTTCAAACGCATCCTGCGCCTGTCGCGCCTGTTCCGATTCGGCGCTGTTGCTGCGACGGGGAAACGAGGCCGTATCACGCGGCGCAGTTGGCTGAGCGCTCGCCAGTTGAGCATCAACCGACAGTGACGAAACCAGCATCATCGCCGCCGGTACGGCGAAACGACGGATGTATGGAGACAAGCGAACGAGCCCCAATGATCGCACCAAGCAAAGCCTCCGCAAATGAAAGTCGCTCAACCCCGCTGCACCGTGAACCGCTGGTGGTGCTGCATGAGTTTAAAACACTCCTGATAACTGTAACCCCTTAACCCGATAACCCCGTTCGGCTCGATCAGGTTTCCGCTACGGGCCAGACCGTGGCATCTGTGGGCCCTTCAACTTGACTGGTTGTCGCTTGCTGCGCGCTTTGATGTTCAACATTTCCACCAGCACGCTGAAGGCCATGGCCGCGTACGTGTAGCCTTTGGGAATGTGCTGACCAAAGCCATCGGCCATGAGGTTGGTGCCAATGAGTACCAGAAATGCGAGCGCCAGCATCTTGATGGTTGGATGCCGATCAACAAATGCGCTGATGGGACCGGCCGCGCCCAGCATGATGCCCAAAGCCACGATATTCGCCGCGATCATGATCGAGACTTCGCTGGCCATCCCAACCGCGGTAATCACCGAGTCGAGAGAAAAAACAATATCGATTACCATAATTTGTGCGACGACTACCAGCAGTGAACTCGCACCCTTCGCTGCGGCACTGTCACTCTCGTCCGCGCCTTCCAGCTTGTGATGAATTTCGATGGTGGCTTTGCCAATCAGGAACAGCCCGCCAACGAGCAGTATCAAATCACGCCCGGAAAAGCCGTGTTCGAACACGGCAAAGAGTGGGCGATCGAGTCCCATTACCCACGTAATTGACAGCAGCAAACCAAGACGCGTGACGAATGCGCCAAGCAGCCCGAGCTGGCGCGCGCGCGGCTGTTGCGCCTGTGCGACACGACTGCTCAAAATGGAAATGAAAATGATGTTGTCGATGCCCAGCACGATCTCCAACGCCGTAAGCGTCAGGAGACTGACCCAGGCATTCGGATCAGAAAACCAGTTCATGCGCATACTCCGAACCAGGGACTGTGAGCGGGATGTCGGAAGCTCGCAGGGCGAGCGAATCGCTTCAACGTCCGCAGCGCGCAATCGCAGTTTATTTTGCAGTTGATGATCACCGACTTGACATTAGCGAACACAAAAAAGCGTGCCATCGTACTCCTATCCGGCGGCCTCGATTCGGCGACTGCATTGGCCGTGGCTCGCTCCGAAGGCTTTGCGCCCTATGCGATGACGTTTCGTTACGGCCAACGCCATTCCGCCGAAATCGAGGCCGCCAAACGCGTTGCAAATGCGCAGCAGGTGGCGAAGCACGTGGTCGTTGATATCGACCTGCGCCAATGGGGGGGCTCGGCACTTACGAGCGACGTGGAAGTGCCCAAGGATCGTGATGTGGCCGCGGGCAGCGACGAAATTCCGATTACGTATGTGCCTGCTCGTAACACGATTTTTCTGTCGTTCGCGCTAGCGTGGGCCGAGACGCTGCACGCGACGGACATTTTCATTGGCGTGAATGCGCTCGACTACTCGGGATATCCGGATTGTCGCCCCGAGTACATCGAAGCATTCGAAAAAATGTCGAACCTGGCCACGCGTGCAGGAGTTGAAGGCACATCGCGCCTGGTGATTCACGCGCCACTGATGCAACTCACCAAGGCCGACATCATTCGATTGGGTCACGGACTCGGTGTCGACTATGCACTGACGGCCAGTTGTTACGATCCGAGCGCCAACGGCGCGGCTTGCGGCCATTGCGATGCGTGTCAACTGCGGCTTCGCGGTTTTGCCGAAACTGGGGTTGTCGATCCAGTTTTGTATGTGTCAAACACGGTAAAGGTTTAAATGGCGTACACGGTCAAGGAGTGTTTTTACACGCTGCAGGGGGAAGGAATGCATGCCGGGCGCCCTGCGGTATTTCTGCGTTTTAGCGGCTGCAACTTGTGGACCGGCCGCGAGGAAGATCGCCACTCCGCCGTGTGCAGCTTCTGTGATACCGACTTCGTTGGAATTGGGCCCGACGGTGGTCGATTTAAGTCGCCGGACGATTTGGCGGCGTTCGTAAAGAAGCGGTGGCCCTTGGGTCAGTCCGGACCGCGCGTCAGGCCTTTCGTGGTGTGTACCGGGGGCGAGCCTCTGCTGCAGCTCGATGACGCGGCGATCGAGGCACTGCACGCGATCGGGTTCACTGTGGCGGTCGAAACCAATGGGACCCAGGTCGCTCCCGCGGGAATCGATTGGACTTGCGTCAGTCCCAAGGCGAACGCCGATCTGGTGCTGACTGCGGGGGATGAGCTCAAGCTGGTTTACCCTCAGCCTTTAGCCATGCCCGAACGGTTCGCGGGGCTCGATTTCCAGCACTTTCGATTACAGCCGATGGATGGTCCGAACATTGAGGCCAATACGCGTGCCGCCCTCGAATACTGCCTCAAGCACCCGCAGTGGAGCCTCTCAATTCAAACGCACAAGCTGTTACAGATTCGCTAGAAACCCGATGGGCCTCAACTTTGTGAGGCGGGGGGCCGAGTATTTCCATTGGTGTGACGGTGGCCACTCGCGTGCGAAGCTCTAACCGGGTACTTTGTCACTCCTCCCCGCTGGCTCGCCCATCCGAGCCCCGCGTTCAAAACGCCTTTCCCTGATGACGTGAACTCCTGGCATCGCCGGCTTGCTGCAGCCGCTTTAATCGGGTGTGTTCTTTCCCCAGTTCGGATGCTGCCGGCCCAGGAGATGCAAGTGGTCGCACCATCGTCACCGGTGAGTTCGCTACTCAGCGGAACGTTGGCGCCCAGCATCACGGCCGGCCCGCGCAAATCATTTGCTGCGATTAGTGCTTCGATTCAGTCATTTCGCGATTCGCTAGTCGCTCGCGCCCGCGCTCAGATCGGCACGCGCTACAAGTTGGGCGCAGCTTCGCCCGAGCGCGGTTTTGACTGTAGTGGGCTCGTGAGTTTCGTCGCGAAAGCGTTCGACATTTCATTGCCGCGAACAGCTCGTCAGCAAGCGGCCATGGGAGTACCAGTGCCAAAGAATCTCGATGCCATGAAGCCCGGTGATTTGCTGACGTTTGGCAAAGGTTCAATGATTTCGCATATCGGCATTTACGTGGGTGAAGGTCGCTTCGTGCATGCCAGCACCACGTCACACCGCGTCATTGAAACGTCGCTGGTGGGAACGCGTTCACCGCTTATCAAGCAGTGGAAAGGCGTTCGGCGCATGGCCGACGGAAATTCGGTGAAATTGCGTGACAGTTTGCTCGCCATGCTCGACTCAATCCACTGAGCGCGTATCAAAGTCTGCACTTGGTTGTGTGTGCGGCAGGCGCTGGGGTCGAATTGCGGACGGACGGCGCGTCTTCGAATGGTTCATGGTCACCGCAATCGCGTGACCATTTTTGTTTGTGTGCCGCACGTCTCGCGGCGCGACTAGAAATCGCATGGACCTGTTATTGAGAGGTCGCGGGCGCGACATCACTGCGCAGGCTCCGCGTTGGTTGATTCGCCTTTCGGGCGGGATGTTGGCCTTCGGATTGTTCGCCCTGGCCGATCGTCTGGGGTTGTCTGATGTGACTGGCGCTTCGCCGTTGCTGTTGCGATTGGGAGCGCTGCTGCTGGGCGCCCTTATTGCGCCGACAGTGTATGGCGCATTGCTGTGGATAGTGGGTGGGTTGCTGGTGACGCTGACCATGTTGGTAGCATTCACGCCAATCGTTCGTCCCGTGGCAATGTCGTTCGTTCGACAGGATTCCAACAACGAAGCCGTTGATGCTGTTGTGGTATTGTCAGGCTCGATGAACGATGCGGGGCGACTGTCGGGACAAGTGCTGGATCGGCTCATAAGTGGTATAGCAGAAGCACGTCGCCGAAACATTACGACCATTGCACTGTCAGTTATCGACGAAGGAAAGAACGAAAATCGCATTACGTCAGAATCCGATCAGCGCCGGTTGATGGCATTGCTCGCTCCCGATCTGACAGTGCGGTATGTAAGCAACGTTCGGAGCACGCGCGATGAAGCGCTGCTGTTTGCTGCGTTGGCCCGCACGTACCAGTGGAATCGCGTGGCGCTCGTCACATCGCCGATGCATTCGCGTCGAGCGTGCCGTACCCTCGAGGTAGCAGGACTCAAGGTTTCATGTGTCGTTGCCGAGTCGCGTGACTACGCCTTGACGCCGCTCCGCGCGGCAAACTCGCGGATGAATGCTTTTCGCGATGTGGTGTACGAAACGTTGGCGACAACGCTTTATCGTTTTCGCGGCTGGAATTGACGAGCGGTGATACCACTCACTGCCCATCGGTTCATACTCCGCTACGTTCCGCACGTAGCATTCCCCTTTCCCACTCTCATGTTTCGCTCTATCGTGCTTCACAACGGCCTTCGCAACAGCAGCCGCGTTAATGCAACTGTAAGAACAGTGCGCGCACTGCGTTTAGTGGCGGTTCTTGTTATCGGCACATCGCTGGCAAGCTGCAAGGACAAAGTCGCGATTGCGCACGCCGACTCACTGACCGTCCAACTTGCTAACGCCCGGAAGGCAACTGATTCACTCGCCGCATTGCTGCAGGGTACGTCGGCCGACAAAGATCGCGCATTGGCGCAGGTGGTCGAAGCGACCAAGTTCGCCGACCAGGTTGATGCCGAATTGCGCCAGGTGCGGACGCTGACCGGCAAGGTGACCGTTAATCCCACCGATGAATCGGGAAAGACGCAGGCCAGTGCCGCGCAGAGCGACATTCTCGCGCGACTCAAGACTCTTCGCCAGCGCCTCTCCGCGCGTCAGGCACAAGTCGCGGCAATGCTCGACACCATCAAGCGTTTTCGCACCGATTCGTCCGCGGCCGTGACGTTGTTGATGGACTTGCAAACGCGACTCGCGCAGCGTGACAAGGAAATCACCTCGGCGCAAGACGAAGTGAAGGCGTTGCGTTCCGATATTGCGGTGTTAAACACCGAGAAATTGGTGTTACGCGATACCGTGAAGGCGATGGACGTGCGGGAGAATCATGTGTTTTACACGGTTGGCACGCGCAAGCAACTGCTGACGGACGGTTTGGTAACGGAAGAAGGTGGCTCGCGCGGATTGCTCATCATGAAGTTGGGCAAGACGCTCGTTCCCGCACGCGCACTCGACGAAAAGAAGTTCGTGAGTGTCGATAGGCGCGAAGTGCTGACTATTCCGCTGCCGCGCGCGGACAAGTCGTATCGCATCGTATCGCGTCACGACGTCGGACTCATTCAGATTGCCAAGAAGGAAAAAGACGGCAGCTTCCGTGGTGATGCCATTCGCATCATGGATCCCGCGAAGTTCTGGGCGGCATCGCGCTTCTTGATTATCGCTGAGAAGTAAACGCAGCTACGAAAAACTCCGCACATCGACGTGATGTGCGGAGTTTTTATTGTACGTCAATTGGTTCAGATATGCGGCAATACCCGATCACCAAATGAACCATCTTCCGTATGCCAATCGAGTTCTTCCGGTGTGAGTGGACGAATTGCCAGATCGACGGCCAACCAGGTTGACTTCGCAAACGGATAGCAGAGGAAACACCCTGCAATCATCAACACCGCCGTGACCCACATGATGACATTCCACGGCGGATCGGGCCACGTTACGTACACGAACGCGAATACGCCGACGTACAGAATGAGTTCGACCATGCACAGGTTGAACAGGTACGCGCCGACGAAATAGTCGGACTCACCGCGTTCCATGCGTAATCCGCACGTGGGACACTGCTTTTTGAGTGTGAAAAACGTTGCGAAAATATTTTTACCGCCACAGTGCGGACAACGAAGCACGAGTGCGCGGAGAATCATGTTAACGCGCGTTGGCATGACAAAGTTCGACGGCGTTACGCGGCCGAGCGCGCGAACTGAGCCAGACATTGTAAAGCTCTCCTAGCGTTGGGGCAGCTTGCCCAGGAAGTCGCTCAAGTAATGCCCCCAAATTTTCGGCAACGAGTGCGTTCCGTGGCCACGCGTATCCGGCGAAATGGGAAGCAGGATGAAATGCACATTGGGCATTTTTGCAGCGAACTTTTCCGCGAGGCCCAACTCTGGCGGATTTACAAAATCATCGGCGGAATTGATGTACAACGCCGGCGCCACAATCTCCGCAATGTGCGACGACGGATCGTAGTCGCGCGATGAATCAAACTGATACAGGAAATCATTGGCGTCGCTACTCCGCATGCGGCCATCGAGATAGCCGCGGATTACGCTGTCAGCTCGGTCCCGCGTTGGCGCCTGCGTGTGCTGCACAAGCGGCGCGGTACCCATAACCCACAACATCTCCATCGCGCCGCGAAGTCCGGGTGGTTGCGTGGTGTATTCACCGTTCTTCCACGCCGGATCGTTCTTGATGTTGTCCATCGCGATGGTGCGCACCATGCGATTGCGTCCGGCAATTTGCGTAGGCACGCAGGCGAGAGGCGCCAGTCCGTCCATGAACTTCGGATATTGATAGCCCCACACCCAGGCCTGCATGCAACCCATCGACGTGCCCATGATGAGCCGTAAATGATTTACACCCAAGTGCTCGCTCAACAGGCGATACTGCGCCACCACCATATCGTCGTAATTGTATTTTGGAAACTTCGCGTGCATTCCGTCGCTTGGCTTTGACGAATTCCCGTGGCCAATGCCGTCGGGAAGCACAACGAAAAATTTTGATGAATCGAGCAACTGTCCCGGGCCAAACAACTCACCAGCGTACGAATTGTTGAGGAAACTCCTCCCCGTTCCACCTGTTCCGTGCAGAATCAGCACAGCATTTCGCACCACACCGCTCGCGTCTTTTTGTGGAGTACCGAGTGTGGTGTAGTGGAGCCTGAGTTCAGGAAGGAGTTCGCCCGTTGAGAACTTGAAGTTCTTGACCAGGAAATCACCCTGCTTACCCGTTCCACCCCAGGCCTGCGCGCCTGCTGAAAACGCTATTGCCGCGCTAGCGAATGTCGCGACCATTGCCGAACGAAACGCCGGAACCATAAAGCCAAGCTCCTCGGCCAACGGCCGGTGGGGGAATGAGTGCCGCCTATGAAAATTAGCCTCTGAAATGCCTGACTGCTGAGGCTTGGAAGGGTGGCTTGACCATTTGCCTCAAGGTTGGCCCGAAAGTGGTCGATACGTCACCCAGAGGAATGCTCAACGGTTCCCCGCCGGGACGCTCCGCTTGGATCTCCTTCCAGCCCACCATGCTTCGCAACTACTCCGTTCGTAACCGCCTCATAGCCAGTTTTGGCGGCCTGCTGGCATTGACGCTCGCGATTGGCGCACTGGCTCACTCGCGTATCAATGCGCTGCGTTCAGCCACGCACTTCGCCGTTTCAGTTGTCGAACGACAGGTTTCGGCATCAGATGCCCTGCTGGACGCGGTGAACGATGGCGCGCGCAGCAAACTGACAATGTTTGCGATTCCGGACGGACCGCTCAACGACGACGCCGCGCAGCAAGTGGCATCGGCCCGGACGCGCATCAACTCGGCGTACACGTTGCTGGATTCCCTGCAGGCAGACTCCACCACCGCGGACGCCGGCGTGCAAAAGAGATTGGGAACGATCAAAGGCCTTCGCAAAATTCACGCGACGGCGTTTGATAGCGCAGCGGCACTAAAAAAAGTTGGCAAACTTCCATTAGCCCATGAGCTGCTTGGCCGGACAGTGCTGCCGAGTTTGACCGAATATGTAAAGGCAATAGTCGAATTGGGTGACTATCAATCAAAGCGCGCAACGAGCGCGGCGACCGACGCTGAGGAATCGGCAACGAACGGAATTCGGTTGCTGGCGTTGTTGGTCTTTCTGGCGGTGTTGGTGGGTTCGATGGCGGCGTATCGCGTTTGGCTGAGTGTCACGGAACCGCTGGCGGCGCTGACAAGTGCAGCGCATCGGCTTTCGCGTGGCGAGGTGGACGTAACGATTGCAGACGATGGCGCCCGTGATGAGGTCGCGACGTTGGCTGATGCGATGAAACATGTCGCAGAAGCGCAACGCGCCGTCGCAGTTTCCGCGCGTCAATTGGCGAGCGGTGACATCGATGTACAGGTACCTGTTCGAAGCAGCGACGATGTACTGGGACTCGCCGTTGAACAATTGCGACGTACACTCAGCAATCTTGTTGAAGTGACCGGCAAGTTGGCACGCGCAGCATCCGTTGGAGAACTGACAGAGCGCGCGCCGACAGCGCAGTTTCAGGGTGCATTTCGATCATTGGTTGTTGGCATGAATGAAACGCTGGACACGTTGCTGGCGCCGGTCTCGAATGCGCGCACCGTGTTGGAGCGTGTTGCGAAGCGCGACTTGTCGGTGCGCATGCCAACGAACTACAACGGCGATCACGCAGCGTTGGCACAAGCGATCAACTCGGCGAGCGCGGCTCTCGATGCAACGATTCAGGAAGTGCAGCAGTCGGCGCAGAACTTGTCTGGCGCATCGGAACAGATTGCGCAGTCGAGCATTCAGCTCGCGAGCGCGTCGAGCGAGCAGGCAACCAGCCTCGAAGAAGTCTCGTCGAGCTTGCAGGAGATGGTTGTCGTCGCGCAGCAGAATGCAGCGAGCGCCCGCAACGCGAGCAGTCTGGCCGCCGAAGCACGCAACAGCTCGGCGTCGGGAATCGCAACTACTGTGCGACTGGTGACCGCGATGGCAGACATTCGTTCGGCCAGCGACAGAACCGCGCGCATTGTTCGCACCATTGAGGAAATTGCGTTTCAAACGAATCTTCTGGCGTTGAACGCGGCTGTGGAAGCGGCCCGTGCGGGGGATGCTGGCCGTGGCTTCGCAGTTGTCGCGGACGAAGTGCGTTCACTGGCCCTCCGTGCTGCGGAAGCTGCGAAACAGACTTCGGAGCTGATCGAAGCTTCGGTGCGGAGCGCCGTTGGTGGTGCGGCAATCAGCGAAGAAGTGCAGCAGCAGTTGCGTGATGTCAGCGAACGCGTGAAGACCGTTGACGAAACTGTTGGTGAAATTGCGGTTGCGAGCAAGAGTCAGGAACGCACGGTGCATCAAATCAGCTCAGCGGTTGACCAGCTGAACGCAATTACACAGCAGAACGCCTCGAATGCCGAGGAGGGTGCCGCAACTGCTCAGGAGTTGGCATCTCAGTCAACGCAAATGGACAGACTGGTCGCGAGCTTTGTGTTGAGCACGCAATCGAAAACAAATGTCTCGCCACAGCGAGTTGTTCGCAATTTTGCAAACCGTCGCGCGCGTGCACACGGGGCTGCGGCCGCTCGAGCGGAAGTGCTGATCCCGTTCGAAGGCGAGGATGACAACTCAATCATGTAGTGACGCAGTAGTGACGATAGTTGTCGCGACCGAGCACCGAGCTCGCTAATTCTTGTCGTGAATTGACAGGCCGTCGCGCTGCAATGCGGCTTGCACGCGATCACGCAGAGAGCTGACTTCGGTTTGCGATACTCGCGTCATTTGAATTTGTACGAGAAATGCGCGACAGAACTGCACATGACTCTGACACCCTGTGCACGTGGCCAGGTGTTCCCGAATCTGCTGCGTGCGCTCGGCGGGAAGCTCGTCGTCGAGATAGTCCCAAAGCTCGGCCATCGCGTGCCTGCAATCAATCGGCGGCAGAGTCATGCGGGTAACTCCTGAGGCGAATGCGGGGATTCCTGTGCGGTGACGGCAAATCCTGCGTCCCTGGCGAATTCAACCAGTGATTGTTGCAGCAAGCGCCGCGCGCGAAACAGGCGCGACCGCACTGTACCGATTGGCAGTCCCAATTCTTCGGCGGCTTCGGCGTATCCCAGACCGTCAATGTCGATCATGACTACGATCATGCGGTGTGCATCGGATAGAGCAGCCAGCGCCTTCGCCACTGCGGGTTTCAAATCGACGCGATCGAAGAGTTGATTGAGTCCTTCGCTGCGCGCCGAATTGTGTAATTGGACTGCCGCCAGTGCGTCGAGTTCGAGATCTTCATCGACCGAAACAATTCGCGATTCGCGCTGGCGATTTCTTAAGAAAGCATGACGGCAGATTGCGAACAGCCAGCGTCGCGCGTCGGAAGTTGTATCAAACGTTTTCCACGCGCGAAAAGCACGCAGATACGTTTCCTGTACCAGGTCATCGGCATCACTCGCGTCGCGAGTCAGTGAGCGCGCGTAACGCATGACCGCTTCGAGACAGCTAATCATTGCTGCTTCGAACTCGGCACTGGCTGGGGTGATGTCCGGACTATCCGTGGGCATCTGGGAAACTTAGACGATTGGCGTGAGAGAAGTTCCGTCCGTGTTGCGACGAATTTTCAGTGCGGGAATTCGGGAACCTATTTCAAGGTACTGACTTGCTGTGTTGTGGGTTGCGACCCGCTTCGATTACTCCATCACACGCACAAGGATCCCGTTGCCATGAACGAACAATTTTCAGCAATTTTTCAAAACCGCAAGTTTGCAACGACCGCTTTTGCTTTGGGAATGATGTTCGGCGCCGCGCAGGCGTCGGCTCAGGATGGTGGTTTGGCCGTCGGCACCAAGGCTCCGGCCGCCGCAGTTCAGATGATGGATGGCAGCGCAGCAGATCTGTCGCAGTTTTACGGAAAGAAGCCTGTTGTTATGGAATTCTGGGCCACATGGTGCCCGTTATGTAAGGCGATGGAACCTCAATTCAAGGTTTCGCAGGCCAAGCACGGCGACAAGGTGATGTTTGTGAATGTTGGCGTACCAACGAATCAAACGCGAGAACGGGAGCAACAATACATAACGGCCAATTCATTGGGGGGAACGTTTGTGTTCGATTCCGCCGGCAATGCAATGAGCGCTTACAAGGTGCCGCACACGTCACACATTCTCGTGATCGACACCAAAGGCATGATTGTCTACAACGGCGTTGGCAAGTCGCAGGATTTGGAAGCGGCGATCGACAAGGCAATGATGATGAAGCACTAACACTGGCGTGATTGCGGAAAGCGTAGCGCGCCTTGAAGCAGGGCGTGTTACGCTTCCGTAGTCAGAATGAGGTGTGAATCGCCGGCCGCGTATTGGAGTGCGAACTTCCGAAGTACCATTGTAATAGGCACCGCGACAATTGCCCCAATTGGCCCGAGTACCCAGCTCCAGAACACGAGAGCAACGATCACGACCAGGGGCGAGAGGTCGAGCCCCTCAGCCATGAATCGTGGCTTGAGCACGCTATCGACAATGAAGTTGAGTACGCTGTAGAAAATTGCCACAAAAATTGCGGTTCCCCAGCCGTATTGAACGAGTGCGAGCAACAGTGGTGGCACCAGTGCAAAAACAAATCCGACAGCGGGCACGAAATTCATCAGAACGAATAACACTGCCCACGTCACCGCGAAATCGATGCGAAGGTATAGCAACACCGGCAAAGCGATAATGCCGTTGATCAGGCCACACATGCCGGTAATCGCAACGTATTTGCGCATGTCGACGAAATGCTCTTCCAGCGACACAACGCGTTCGCGGTCGCGCCGCTTTTCGTTTTCGCTTTCGTTTCGGCCAAGCATTGGCAGTGCAAAAGCGAGTAACAAAACGACGAATAACGCGTCGCTCAGAGCGCGCCCGATAATTCCCACCGTTTGTGATGCAAATCCGAGAATTCGCTGTGGGTCGAGC
>JBDUAX010000500.1:0-3394 GCA_040004455.1 Gemmatimonadaceae bacterium | reverse complement strand
CATTACGATCGGGACTTTTCGGGTCGGGGTTGCCCGGAATATCCAGCAACACCACGCGGCAGCCCGCGGCGGCGGCCAGGGCGGCAATGCCGCTGCCCATCGCACCTGCGCCCACCACACCGACCGTTGTCACTCGCACGAGTGCTCTCCCATGTTCGCTCCTGAGGGGATCTTCCAAGATTGGCCAATGTGAGCGCCGAGGGAAGAAAGACTTTCGTACATCAAATATGACGCGAACGTCATATTTTGGCCAAGACAGTTTTCGTGGGTGGTGCTCCAGGCCTCTTCCGTTAACACATGCGGTCGGGATGACGGCCGATAACGCCGTCGTAGCTCGACTTTACGCGTGCAATGCCAATGGTTGCGTCGTCTTCCGTAGCGAGCAGTTCCGGTCCAAGCCGGATGCGCTTTCGACGGAAATCGAGCGCGACACACACGATGGGAACGTTGGCACCCTTCGCGATATGCCAGAAGCCGCTCTTCCACCCAGGCACTTTTTTTCGTGTGCCTTCAGGGGCGAGTGCGAGCACCAACTTCTCTCTCTTGCTGAATTCCAGGACGGAGCTATCGACCAGGTTGTGCGCGTTCGTGCGTTCGACGGCAATTCCGCCAATTGCGCGCATAAAGACTCCGACGGGACCGCGGAACACGGAGTCTTTCGCCATAAATCGTATGTCGATGTTGAGCGCCCATTTGGCCATCAACAGAATGGGGAAATCGAGATTCGAGGTGTGCGGCGCAATTATCGCCACGAATTTTTCACGATTCGGAAATGCTCCTTCGAACTGCCACCCGAGCACACGCATGACCGTCATCCCCAGGCGCCGCAGCGTCGCGTTACCGGTTTGCGGCACGCGTGATCCCGGGCGCCAATCGGCGGGCTCGGGGGGTGGGGAATCAAGTGTTTGCAGATCCTGTTGGGACAACTTGGGCTTCGGCAGGGACGGTGGGAGTGCGGGACGGAAAGTGATGATAGCGGATTCACTTCTCGCTCGGGAAACGTCCATAAAGACGTTTACGAAAACGTTTACGAAACACGTGCGAAACGCTGGCGAGCGAGGCGACCATTGCGTTCATTTGAGCGACGGTGATCGCGATGCGCAAGAAGCATCGGTAAAAGGTCTGCTTCCAACTTTGGCAATTCTGCATGCACTCTGCTTCGCGTTCGCATAAATCGGGAAACTTGCGCGTACTCGCGACGATTATCGCTCTCACTATTGCGTTGTCGTCGCACCTATCCGCGCAGCAGGTGGGCGTTGGGCCAATGGTGTTGCGATTACCGGCGAGTGCGCGAATGCTTGGCATGGCGAACGCCGGGCTCACGGGCAACGATGGAGATGCGTTGTTTTACAATCCGGTTCTGCTTGCCAACGCGCGCGGTGTGGCGTTGTCGTTGCAGAGTTATGGCTCGAACGCGACCGCGGGATCGATGGGATCCGTGTATCAAGGTGGAGCGAACACGATTGGCATTGGCGTGCAGTATGTGAGCTGGACGACGAACGCGACATCATACGCCAGCGCACTGCACGATGGCGGTTCGCATTTGTCGGATAGCGGCGCAATCGCCGCATCGAGTACTGCGATTTCGTTTGGCCTTTCGCGCACGTTTCGGGGACGTCGCTTTGGTGTGAGCGCCAAGTACGTGGAGGATCGGTTTGCAAACGTGCACGACGGTACGATTGCGTTTGATGCGGGCGTCATGCTGCCATCGTGGGGGCCAGGCAGCATGTCATTTGTTGCGCAGAATATTGGCGAGGGACTGCGCCTGAATGGCGAGAAAGGGCAATTGCCGACGCGAATTGGAATTGGTTACGGCGGCGGCATGTATCAGGCGTTTGAGAAGTTTGATTTCGGATTGCAAACGCAGTTAACGGTTGATCGCGGAGGCTTTGTGCGGCCAGCGGGTGGCGCGGAGTTGGGGTATGTGCCCATTGAAGGTGTGTCGTTCATTGTGCGTGCGGGATTGCGGTTGCCGAAGGAAAAAGACGAGCCGCTCGCGACGGGCGGGCTTGGTGTGACGATTGATCGGTTTTCGCTGGACTATGCGATGGAGCCGATGCGTGGTGGAAGGCCGGTGTCGCATCGGTTGGGGATTCGCGTGCGATAGGGGGAGGGGAGAACTGCGGCAACAGCGCTCACGTGGAGGAAACTGCAACAGCGTTCACGCGGAGGCGCGGAGGGGTACTGCGAGGCGCGGAGAAACTGCAAAAGCAAAAAGCAAAAAGCAAAAGCGAAACGCGGCTCGCTCCGAGAATGCGAATGACAAGTGATGTTTTTCAAGCTTCTTAATTTTTGAGCATTCATGTTGTTCCCATGCGTTCCGCGACGGAGGGCATCTGCATGATCCGCGAAATCCGCGTTTCGCTGTTGCAGTTCGCCGCGTCTCCGCGGGCAAATTGTTGGTTGTCCTCTGCGCCTTGCAGTTGCGCTCCGCGCCTCCGCGTGAACGCTGTTTCCGTTCTCTGCATGCTCGCGAAAGGGACTCTCCGCTACTTTAAAGAACGGGCGGCCGAACCGCGGGTCAGTAAGAAACGTGTTATCGGCTGCCTGACCCCGCAGGTGCGCAGATCGCGTCTCGCCTTGCGGAAAGAAGGGATCAATTTGGCGACAGAACACCCTGCCACGCGCCGACCCGCTTTAAGCATTTGTTAGAAACGCGGACGCCCCGCAATGCCGTTTCGGCCGACAATTGTGCAACTTGTAGCCATGACGAATTGGGTTAAGGGGCTGATTTTTGCCAACGTTGCAGTGTTCCTGCTGCAGAACTCGTTTCCAGACGTGACGCCAATGCTGGCGTTCGTTCCGGTATACATTCTGCGCCAGCCGTGGACAATCATCACGTACATGTTTGTGCACGGTGGCTTCACGCACATTCTGTTTAACATGATCGCGCTGTTCTTTTTCGGACCGCGCGTTGAGTCCTTCATTGGTAGCCAGCGCTTCGCGACTCTCTATTTCGTCTCTGGTGTTGCGGGCGCGTTACTATCGCTTGTCTTTACACCGACCGCAGCAATCATTGGTGCATCTGGTGCGGTATACGGTGTGCAACTTGCCTTCGCAATGTACTGGCCGCGCGAACGCATTTTCATTTGGGGAATTATTCCAGTCGAAGTCCGTTGGCTGGTGGTTCTTACCACACTGATGTCATTGTACGGCGGCTTCGGTGGAGGCGGCGGCGGTGTGGCACACTTTGCGCATCTGGGCGGATACGTTGGCGCCTTTGCGTATCTCAAGTGGATCAAAATGCGCGCGCCGTCCGCTCAGTGGCAGAAAAAAGTGAAAGGGCCGCCCCCATCAACAATTCCACTCGGCGATTGGAAGCAGCTCGACATTAACAAGGTGCACGAAGCCAATCGCGACGAAGTGAATCGCATTCTCGACAAAATCAATGCGA
>JBDUAX010000105.1:0-11472 GCA_040004455.1 Gemmatimonadaceae bacterium | reverse complement strand
GTGCCTTTGCCGATGGCGATGATGGCCGGCACGCGCACGTTAGCCGGAAGTTTGAGCAGATCTTTCACCTTTTCCGGATCGAAGCCCGCCATGGGTGAGCTTTGATAGCCGTGACTTTCGATGGCCAGGAGCAGGTAGCCCAGCGCGATGTTACCGGTGCCGGCGGCCCATGTCTCCTGTTGCTCTTCTGACATTTTGCCGAAGTGTCCCAATATTGTCGCTCTGGCGGCGTCTTTCTGTGCTTGGTTCATCCCCGGATGGAGCAGGATATCGACATTTCGCAGCGAATCGGCCATGTCGGTGTACAGCACAATTACAGCGGGCGCTGACTTCACCTGGCGTTGATTGAACGCGGCGGCGGCGAGGTTGTCCTTGAGTTCAGGTGTTTCTACAACAAGGAATCGCCACGGTTGGATGTTGAAAGCAGACGGTGCGAGGCGCACGACTTCAAGGATTTGCTCGATGTCTTCATGCGGAATCGGCTCCTGTTCAAAGGCGCGGATGGAGCGGCGGCTTTTTGCGGCTTCGGTAACCGACAGGATGGAAGTTGTTGCAATCATGGTAGTTACGGCCTCAGATAAGTTCTCATGTGTCACGTGGGCTCGGCCGAACTGGCGTCGCCAGGCTGGTTGGAAATCGGGTCAGACGACCTATACCAACTTTCTGTGAGTAACTATACTTTATGTAGTTACTAGCGTCAAGAGCCTTGGGGAGGCATGTTCAATTCATGATGAAAATTCAATCATCACTGTGTAGCACGTACCATCGGGCCATTGAGCTGATCGGCCGCCGTTGGACGGGTGCTATCATTTTTCTGTTACTGAAGAGTCCGTGTCGCTTTGCCGATTTGCGCGCCGGAATTCCGAACGTGACGGACCGGATGTTGAGCGAGCGGCTGCACGAATTGGAGGGGGAGGGCATTGTGGTGCGCACGGTAATTCCCGAAACGCCGGTGCGAGTTGAGTACGCGTTGACCGAGAAGGGGAAGGGTTTGGCCAGCGTGGTGGATTCGATTGGTGTGTGGGCGCATGAGTGGGCCGGCAATGTGGAAGAGGAAAAGAGCGCATAGCTTTCGCACAAAAGTTTTTCGGGATTCACTGGAGAGAGTCATCATGAACACGTTCATCAGTTTCAACACACAGAAGTTCAGAAACGTTGCAGCGCTTGGCGTCGCCGGACTGAGTGTTATGTCGATGGCGACTGTAGTTAGCGCGCAGAGCAAGCCGCAAATTCAACTCGCATTTGGTCACGAGTGCGGAGACAAGTTTTTAGTTCGTAACGATGGCGCAGGGCCCGTTGATGTTGAGTACTCGCTGTCGGGCACCAAGCAGCGCAGCAAACTGCATTTGAACGCAACCGAAGGCGTGGAGATTGTTTCGCAGGCCACCGGCCCGATGGAGTTGTGGGTAAACGGGCAGCTTGTGAGCACGGAGCAGAAAACCAACAAGGTGTGCGCAGTGAAAGCAGGTGATCAGGATGTTGTAGTGCGCGGGCTTGGTGATGCTGGCGCGACATCAAGCGGTGTTGCGACATCATCGACAGTAAACACAACGAGCAGTGATCAAGTTGTGTACGTTGCCGCGCAACCGCAGCGCGTTGTGTATGTCAGCGTGCCCGTGGGTTACGCGTGGGACCCGTACTACTATGGCGGTTTTGGTTACGGTTACGACTACGGGTATTACGGATATCCGTCGTACTATCGCGGTGGTATTTCGGTGAACTTCTCGAACTATTCGCGCGGTGTGTACAGAGCGCCGGTGTATCGCAACACAGGATTTGGCGGCGGATTTGGACGGCCGAGCGGTGGGTTTGGTGGTGGCATTGGACGGCCGAGCGGTGGGTTTGGTGGCGGCATTGGACGGCCAGGGGGTGGGTTCGGTGGTGGCCACTCCAACGGCGGCGGTCGCGGAAGACGTTAGATCACGTGACGTAACGCGATGAGTCTGCAGCGATGTGCTAACAGCGGGCCGACTAAGTCGGTCCGCTGTTTTGTTGTAATGGCATTGCTGCGCAATTGAACCTGTCAATTCTGTGCATGCGTCGATGACGTGCTCAGGCGAAGTTCAGTCGCTCGCCAAATACGAGTACAATTTCGACTCTTTTGAGCGTTACTAGCCGCAATAACGGCATTGACGCAGTGAGGTAACGCGGCCCGAGCATTCTGTTGGCACGCGTTGGGCCTGTCGCATCCCCGTGACTCGCTCCCGCGCACTTTTCGACGGAAGCACTATGCCTCTTCTACCTGCCACGCGCGCTTTTGTGGTTGGCGCCATCGCGCTTTTCGCTGCGCCGCCACCAATCACACCGTTTGCAAGTCCGCCTCTGTCGGTGCCCCTCGTTTCGGGCCTCACGGTTGTCACCGCGATCAATACGCCGTCACTTGGCGATTACGAATCGATAAAACGAGTGGAGGCCGTTAGCACCGATCACGACATGACCATCGAGATCGCCGGTGACGTCCCGGCACTCGGCACGGGAAAACTCGAACACGTTCTGGTGTCACGACACGTGCTTGCGGCCGACTTGAAAAGCGCACGCACAATCCGATATGGCTTCGTGAACGGCGACCAAGCTGAATTCCCTGGCACCACCGCCATTGGAACATCGGCAGCGGTAATCAACGATCTCAGAAAGTCGGGCAAAACAGCGTTCGGTGTGCTCGACGAGGCGCAGGGAATTGCGGGGCTCGTGAGCTCCGTGTTCGGCGCAATGGCGAGCGGCGGAAAAGACGCGCTGAGTCTCGGTCCAAATGCCACGGGAAACTTGGCGACCGTGGAGCAAAAGCCAGTCGCGTTTCAAGTGCTGTTGAATGGTGCACGCGTGGAGCTCGCCGCATGGCATCTCAAGGGTGTACTGGATAAAGGCACCGCGCCAGTGAACGTGGAATGCTGGATTCTCGACGACCCGGCGAACCCGCTCATGTTGCGCTACATCATCGACAAACAAGCGCTGCTTGTGGTGCGCATTGACGTACCTGTTGCTGACAATGGAAAGACAATCGAGAACGAACTCGCGATCGATCGTCGCACAATTCTCTACGGCGTCTATTTCGACTTCAACAGCGCCGAATTGAAAACACAATCGAACGCGGTGCTCGCGCAGGTGGCTGACGTCATGCGGCGCGAACCATCGTGGAAAATTCGGATTGAAGGACACACCGACAGCATTGGTGGTGATGCGGCGGCGAACAAAGCGTTGTCGGCGCGACGCGCCGATGCAGTGAAGGCCGCGCTCGTATCGCGCGGCGTAAGCGCGAGCCGCCTCGACACGCAAGGTCTTGGCGCAAGCACACCGCGAGAAACGAACAGTACAATGCCGGGGCGCGCGCGAAATCGTCGCGTGGAGCTAACCCGTGAGTAGCGCGCGGCGAAGCGCCTCAAGTCGTAGTGCATTGCGAGAAAACTCGAGCCGTAGCGCATTGCGAAGTGCTGCATATCGAAACTCACTGCGAGGAACCGCAGGTCGAAATCCATTGCGAAACACTGCGCGCGCAGTCGTGCTACTTATGTGCGCCTTCGCAACCGACGCGTGCGGCGATCGCGCGCGAACGTCGGGCGCATCACGTGATGCGACATCAGCAGCCAACGGAACTGCGGCCGCGAATGCAACCGGAAACGCAAACAACGGAGCGCGTGGTAATGGAACTGCAATTGCGGTAAGTGGCGGAACATCAAGCAGCGGCGTGATCGTTCCTGCTACGTACGCTGGAAAACTGACCGCTAACGAAGTGAGTTGGGGCGTGTCTGTCGTGGCGGACAAACGCATTACCTATCAACCCGACGTTCTCATTCTGCCGAATGGTGCAAACGCCGTGCGTGCAATGGCGCCCAACGGATTGAGTTGGACCATCGATGCGAATGCGCCGAGTGCGGGTGATATCAAGGTGGGGCGCATTTTGTTTGCGACAGGGCGTGTTGTTGGTCGTGTACTTGCGGTCGAAAAAAGCGGTGGCGATATCAGCGTGACACTTGGACCAGTCGCAATCACCGACATCATCAAGGACTGCAACATCACCACTGACGTGGCCGTCGATCTCAGCCAGGCGCTCGCCTACGCCGCGCCGAAATATCCCGGTGCAGTAACCGACGTGACAGATGATGGATCGGCACCCGCACCGAAGGAAGACTCGAAGGAAGATATCGTCGAAGCCGTGCGCTACCGCGAGTCAACGCGACCGTCGCCGTTCGCGCCGGTGAACCACCAAACGAGTTCGTATGCGAGCTTTCATCGTCCGTTGATCGCACAACAAGTGTCACCACTCGACGGATTCCCACTCGACATTGGCACATTCAAACAGATCGCGTTTTGCTGTGGCGGGCTTGGCGTGAAGCTGTTGCACGATGGCGATGACGCGAAGATTCTGGCGTACGCCATCATTCATCTCGACCAACCAAGCCTGCATTTCAACTTATACATCTCGGGTGGAACAGTTCGTACTGCCGAGGTACAGTTGAATGGCGCAGCAGGGCTCACAGTGCATTTTGAAGCGTCGACGGCGATGGGGGTTACCGGCAACATCAACAAAGTATTCTTCGTGCCGGTCGATTTGTCGCTGCCAATCAGTGGTTTCGGCGTTCCGTTTGCAGTGACATTTCGCCAAACAATGGTGTTGACAACGGCATTCACCGCACAAAATGGCACCATCAACGCGACGGGCGACTACACATTTGGCGGTTCGTTTTCGATGGGATTGCGCGACGGCTCGTGGGGAGTCGGCGGCCCAACGTCGTTCAGCCCGAAGCAAAAATTGCTGGACGGCATCGAGGGCGCGTCACTCGGCGTGAACGGACTGACATTTGCATATGGAGGAAAGGTCATTGTTGGCATTGGTGCATTTGGCTTCGTAACCGGGCCGTATTTCGGTTACAACACAACCGTAGGCACAGTGAAAGGTTCGAGCATGACCATGGCGGGATTGCCGCCGTGTCGCCAGGCAATTCTCGATATCACCATGCGCGTGGGCATTGGCTACATGATTCCACAGGTGGTGACGAACGCCATCAACTTCATTCTCACCAATCTCAACCTGAAGGCGATTCCGTCATCGGCGGGGCTCGAGCATTCAGAAACAATCATCAAGCAAAACGATGTATTTCCGGCGGGTTGTGGCAAGTAGTTAGCGCGACGCATACTATCACGAACGCGGCTGACTGAAGGCGATGGTCAGCCGCAATCCTGGTACCGGAGAAACGCGTGGTGCACCTGCGCACGCTCGGCCGCTTCGAGCTCGTTGCCGGCGAAGCACCCGCACTACATGTCGTCGCGGCGCAACCGAAGCGACTCGCGCTGCTGGCGTATCTCGCAATTGCGTCGCCTGGAGGTGCGCACCGCCGCGATTCGCTGCTCGCGCTGTTCTGGCCTGAACTCAATACTGATGAGTCGCGTCGCGCGCTGCGGCAGGCATTGCACGCGCTACGACAGTTTCTCGACGAAGGAATGCTCGAGTCGCGCCGAGATGACCAGGTGGCGCTGGTTGACGACCGCGATTGGTGTGATGTCGTGGCGTTCGATCGCGCGATTGAAGCGCGCCAGTTTGAAGAAGCGCTCGCGCTGTATCAGGGTCCATTTCTTGATGGTGTTTTCATCTCTGACGTTTCGGCCGATTTCGAACAGTGGGTTGGCAATACGCGAAATCGTTTGGCGATCGCCGCAATGCGCGCAGCAAACGCGCTTGCAGAACAGGCGCGCGTTGCCAATGACGAACGCACGGAAGTGCGATGGGCAACTGCTGCAACGCGACTTCAACCCGAAGACGAAGCGAGTGTGCGGCGATTAATGCAGGCGCTCGATCGGAGCGGGGATAGACCGCAAGCATTGCGCGTGTTTGAAGCGTTTCAAGCGCGATTGTTAAGTGAATTGGGTGCCAAGCCGTCGAGTGATACGATGGCGCTGGTGCAGTTGTTGCGCACGTCGGCGCCTCGAACGAAAATGAGTGAAACGCGCAACGAAGCACGTATTGAAACGCGCAGTGGCACACGAAGCGCAACACCCGGCGCCCCGCTCAACGAAACGCGCGGCAGCGCACGAAACGAACCCCACCTTGAAAGAGGCAATGAAACACCAGTTGATTTGCGCGATGAGAGCAGCAGCGAATCGCACAGCACAACGAGCAGTAAAAGTTTCGGTGAGATTTCGAACGAGAAAAGTACAGCGTCGAAGAGAGTCGTAAGTGCGCAGATGCCGAATGCAGACGCTGCGCGCGAGGATGACAGTTCCACTGCACCCGAAAAACCCAACGCGGAATCACCAGCAGGTGACGTTGCGAAGCATAGATTAGGCGTTCGTTGGCGCGTGATCGCCGGCATTGCCACCGCACTTGTGCTTTCGCTCGCGGTGTACGCGTGGCGGCAATCAATCATCGACGCAAAGGGCGCCGCCGAACGCATTCTCATTGCCGACTTCCGAAACGGCACGCACGATGAGCTGCTCGCAGTCGCGGTCACAGAAGCACTGCGCGCCGATTTTTCGCAATCACGTCGCGCCCATGTATTGAGCCGGCAGCAAGTGCAGGGCGCCCTGTTGCGCATGCAACAACCGGGCACGGCACTTCTCACCGACTCGCTCGTGCATGAAATGGCCGAACGCGAAGGCGTCAAAGCATTCGTAACCGGCGACATTGTTGCACTCGGCAACGGCTTTTCCGTGTCGGCCGCGTTGATTTCCGTGCACGGCGGCACCGTGCTCGCATCGGTGCGCGAAGTTGCGCGCGATTCCACCGAACTCATTGGCGCGGTCGATCGCGTTTCGAGTGCGCTACGGCGCGGAGCGGGTGAATCGCTGTGGTCCGTGCGCGCGAGCCCAACCCTTGAGCAAGTAACCACCGGTTCGCTTGAGGCGTTGCGTCTCTATTCAGAAGCGGTGAAGGTCGGCGATCAGGATGGCGATCGCGCCGGGGCAATTCCGCTGCTGCGACAGGCGGTGGCGAAAGACACCATGTTCGCCATGGCCTACCGAAAACTCGGCGCGTACCTCGGCAACTTTCGCGAGTCGGCAGCCGCGGACTCGGCGTTGCGGCGCGCATTACGCTACCGCGATCGATTGCCAGAAAAAGAACGCTACCTCACGCTTGGTGCGTTCTATGATCAATCAGGCATGCCCGACAGCGCGTTGGCGGCGTATCGCACGCTGTTGCAAATCGATCCGACTAACACCATTGCACTCAACAACACGGCGGCGCAGTACGTGACGCTGCGCGACTTTCGCAAGGCCGAGCAATTTCGGCGACGCGCGCTCGAAACCGATTCGAGCCTCGCGGTTTTGTACGTCAACCTGGCCAACGATCAATTCAATGCTGGCGAGCTTGATGCAGTTGAACAGACGCTCGCAATACGCGCGAAGAAGTTCGCGTCGAAGCAGGATGTTGAGGCAATTCACGTATCGGTTGCGATGGCGCGCGGCGAGTTTGTGCAGGCCGAGAAACTCACGCGTGAAATGCTGCGTGTAGCGGGCAACGACCTTGGCGGACAATCGGCGCCGCTTCGCATGTTGTCGCTTGAGTTGTTAATCGCCGGGCGTTTAGCCGAATCCGAACAATTCATGCACGCGTACATGAAGGCGCAGGTGGATTCGCCGGGTGAGTATCTCGAGGGCGCAATACTGCTGGCGTTCGAGCAGGTTGTGTACCGGCACGACGCAGCGCAAAGCATCAAGACTATCGACGACGCACTCGCGCGAACGCCGTTGGACAGCATTGCTCCGCTCGACAGGCATTACGCGTTTCTCGCGTACGTGCTCGCGTTATCGGGTGCGCCTGCGCGAAGCAGAACGTTGTTGGCGGCGTTTCGTGCGAACGATGCAACCACGCCCGGCAGCGGCGTCATTCGCGATGAGAGCGATTATCTGCGCGCGGAGGGCGCCGCGCTCGCATATGAGCACAAGTACAGTGAGGCGATTGCGACGTTCGTGCGTGCTGGAACTGCGCTTAACGACTACGTGTGCCCGGTGTGTGCGCTGCCCGATCTTGCGGCGGCGTACGATAAGGCTGGGCAACCCGACAGTGCAATTGCGGTGTATCGTCGCTACGTCACTACGCCGTGGACCGACTGGATGATGTCCGACGGTGAATTCCGCTCGCTCGCGTGGCGCCGGTTGGGAGAGTTATATCAGGCGCAGGGCGACACGCGTCGCGCAATTCTTGCGTTGCAAACGGTGGAAGGATTGTGGCAGCATGCCGACGCAGCTGTGCAGCCTGATCTCGCGGATGTGCGTGCACGATTGGTGCTGTTGCGTGCAAAGGCTGCGCATTAGGGTTGCGCGTTATGGTTTTTTTGCGGCATTCAAGGCGTCGAACGGTGAATCGATCTTCGTGTAACCCGACGGCACTTGAAACACGCTCGACGCAAATGATTCGTGCTTGAAGTTCGACACCGTCATGGTAGTGGTATGATTGCGCGCCTTTGCACCGGCGCCGGCGGCACTCGTGTTGACCATGCGAAGCATGACGCCTGGTTTCACTTTCGCGTATGCCTTGGCGACAGCGTCGGTGAGTGCTTGCATCATCGCGTTGGTGCTGGCCGCGGGACGTGAGTTGGGGTTGAGGTCGGCGCTCAATTCAGGTGCAACCCAAATTTCGGAAACATTGTGCTCTTTCGTGTCGTTGGCGTGGCCCATTACCGTCATGCGCATCGTGTAATTCTGAGTGAGTCGATATTTGAGTGTGGCGTAGCCTTCAATTGGTTCGCCCGCGCCCAGTTCTTCCATGTCGACGTGTACGTCAACGACTTCCATTTTTGCAACGCCGCTTACCGCGCTTTGCATTTCGGCCGCCTGTGCGCCGAGTTCCTTCACGTTCATTTCGTAGTATTGCTTCTTGATTGGGTCGACAAATGTGGTAATGCCGGTTCCGGCAACTGAAATCATGTACGTACCCGTGCCCATCATGCCGCCGCGTGCGGGAGATGACACGATATCCATGCGCGTGAATCCTTTCATCCATCGGCCGTGCGATGCAGACATGACAACTGTTGTGTTGTTGCGAGGGTCGGTGCCGGAAGTGGAGACGTCGTAGCTGTAGCCTTGCGCGACAGCGTGTGTAGCGGCGCCGAGTGTGAGCGTGAATGCGAGTGATGCGCGTACGATGCGTGTGTATGAAGTCATTGGAAATTTCCTGGAATGAGTTGGGCGATTACAGCTTGGCGATTGTCTGGCGTGCAATGGTTTTTTCTTTGTCGAGTATCGCATTCGCGTAGCTGCTGTCGGTCATCAGCTTCATCATGTCGCGTGGGTACATCTGCACCATGACTGAGTAGTCGCCCTTTCGAACTGTGAGCAGCAGCAATGTTTGCGTGGCCTCGTCGCCGAGTCCTTCAACGGGACCGCTCTTGACGCCCGGCAAACCTGCGCCGCCCATGGTTTGTGTTTCGAGTGCGCCGCCGAGTTTCGCACCGCCGATCATCGCTTTTTGTAGCGCGGCGTGTTCGGCTGGGTTGGAGTAGTCGCGTGGGTTAATCCACGTGATGTTGACGGTGAGGCCAACCGGGTTGGTGGCGTTGGCGTAGACGCAGTTCGATTCGGAGGAGTGCCCGTCGTCGTTCGATTCGGTGCTCGTGAATTCTTCGCCGACGATTTTGGAGATTTCTTCCTTGGGCATGAGTTTGCAGGTGCTGATGCGGGAGGAAGCCGTCGCAGGTTTGGATGACGATGTGTTGGAGTCAGACAACTTTGAGCCGCCGCAGGCGGTGAGGAGCGCGGTGAATGCGAGAACTGCTCGCAGGGAAGTGCTTGGACATGCAGAATGGTGCGCGGTGGTCATTGGAGCTCCTCGTGTTGCGGGTGACGTCGAATTCAGTGGGGACGTCGAGGAGTGTCGTTCGCGCGTGTTACCGGGGTGGCGCGGGGGTGTTACCGCGGGCGGTAACGCGGGGGGATGGGTGGGATTTCACGTGATTTGAAGGCATTTGTGGCGATTATATGGCGCATTATTCAATCGTTCTGTAATTCGCAGTCAAATTCAGCGTCGTTCCGCACTCTGCTCAGGAGTCTCGCTATGTACCGAAGGTTATTGAGCGTGTTGGTGGCCACTCTCGTGTTGCCGTTTTCGTCGATTTTCGCGCAGGATGCGAAGGCCGAGGCGGCAATCCGTACGATTGTTGCGCAGCAGGTCGAAGCGTGGAACGCGGGCGACGCAGCGCGTTACGCGAGTCATTTTGGGCCAGATGTTTCGTTCACGAATTTGTTTGGCATGGTGTTGTACGGCGTGCCCGCGTTTGTCGATCGACACAAGAAGATTCTCACGACTTTTTACAAGGGCACGACGAAGCAGCACACTGTGCGGAAAATTCGTTTCGTTACGCCGGATGTTGCAATTGTGGATATCGACAATGAAGTGCAGGGAGTGAAGAGCATGCCGGGTGGGTTGGTTGTGCCGGCGGATGGTGTGGTGAAGACGCAGTTGATGCAGGTGTTTGTGCGGAGGGGTGGTGTGTGGTGGGTGGAGGCGTACCACAATGTGGATGTGAAGGCGGGGGGGAAAAATTGACGCCGGTTAGATCACACCAGCGGAGGAGCTTGGTGTGCGTGGAGCCAAATCGCGTTCACGGATTTGTTTTACGAACGCCGAATGCGTCTCCGCCCGAACGCCGCGAACGCCACCATCCCCGCCGCGAGTAGAACGAAAGTACTCGGCTCAGGGACCGCCGTAATGCTTACAGAAAATGAAAACCCGGGGCTGGGATCCTGATCGTAATTTCCCAACGTTAGAAAATACGGCTGGTTTGCAAAGGTCATCGGTATGGGCGTGACAGCATTCGCGAGACAATTGTCCGGTGTTCCCAGCGTACACACTCCACTCGCCACACCGACACCTGAAAAGCCGGTGTAGCTCGCTGGCACGACGCCTGTTGAGCCAAGTACGTAAGCAGGGGACGCACCGAGGAAGTCCGCCACGATGCCCGCTCCATCTGCGAGCGGATTCTGAATGAAGCCGACGCCGTAGCGCCCGGGCGGTGCAAAGGGAGTCGTACCGTCGAAGATCGCAACTGCCAACCCTGTCGGATGTAAGAGATCGAAAGGCTGAACCGCGTAGGTTCGACCACCCACACTCATTTGCACTGAACTCGGTGTGTAGGCAACGAATCCTGGAATTCCGATTGGTGCTACGAGGTTTGGCGTCGTCGTATTGAACAGTGCAGTGAGTGTGAACGGCGATGCAGTGCCAAACGCCAACGCACCCGGACCGCTAATGAATGAGCGCGAGTCGAGAAACCCTTGCATGGTCATCATGAACGACTGAGCGCCAGACTGCGTCGACGTCACCGCCAGCAACACGGCCGATACCAACACACGCATCCGAAACATGTTGCCTTCCTTGCAGAGGTTTGGCAGGCCGAACAACGTCCCTTTGGTCGGCGCTGTCCGCAAAACGTTTCGCGCAAACTTGAACAAGTCAAGAGTTTCAGTCGTGCCGGGACCAATGTGCCGCGCGATATTCGGCTGGGCGACATGCAGTGGATGACGGCGTTCTTCTTCGCCGGC
>JBDUAX010000499.1:0-3400 GCA_040004455.1 Gemmatimonadaceae bacterium | reverse complement strand
TGCCCACCTACGGAAATGGCCGGCGGGTTGCGATCGTCGCCGGCGTGCGAACCCCCTTTGCGCGCTCGGGGACTGCGCTCAAGGACTACACCGCCATCGATCTTGGCCGACAAGCGGTGGCGGAACTGATGCAGCGCACGAACCTGGATGGACGCGAAGTTAATCTGCTGGTGTTCGGCACGGTGGTGCAATCGGTGATTGCGCCGAACATCGCACGCGAAGTTTCGCTGCTGCCGCATTTTCCTAAAGCGCTGCAATCGTACACGGTTGGTCGAGCGTGCGCGTCGGCCAATCAGGCCATCACAGATGCCGCTGATCAAATCGTGTTGGGGCACGCCGATGTTGCGATTGCTGGTGGTGCGGAATCGTTGACGCAGGTTCCGATTTTGCACTCGCGCGGTATGTCTGAAATTCTGGTCGCTGCATCGAAAGCGAAGTCGCTACCGGCGCGCTTGCAAACACTCGCGCGCATTCGACCGCGTGATCTCATTCCCATTACGCCGGCAATCGCGGAGCCGAGTACTGGTGAAAGCATGGGGCAGTCGGCCGACAAGATGGCGAAATTGAATGGCATCACGCGCGAAGCGCAGGACAAATTTGCACTGATGTCGCATCAGAATGCAGCGAAGGGCACGGATGACGGTCGATTGACTGCGGAAATTGTGCCGTCCCCAATTCCCCCCGGGTTCGACACGATGTTGGCGAGCGACAATGGTATTCGCCGCGATTCGACTCTCGAACAGCTTGCCGCACTCAAGCCGGCGTTCGACAAGTTGTATGGCACGGTGACTGCGGGAAATGCGTCACCGCTGACGGATGGCGGCGCCGCAGTGCTGTTGATGTCAGAGGAGCGCGCAACGGAATTGGGATACGAGCCCATCGCGTTCATTCGTTCGTACGCGTACGCCGCGATTGATCCGGCCGAACAGTTGTTGCAGGCGCCGGTGTTGGCGGCGCCGCTCGCGTTGCAGCGCGCAGGCCTGACGCTCGGGGATTTGGATTTGGTTGATATGCACGAAGCGTTTGCTGCGCAGGTGTTGAGCAATTTGCAGGGATTCACGTCGCAATACTGGGCGGAGCGCGCCGGATTCCCGAAACCTGTTGGCGAAGTTGATCCCGCGAAATTGAACGTCATGGGCGGTTCGATTTCGATCGGACATCCATTCGGCGCAACGGGTGCGCGCATCGTTACTACGGTTTCGAATGAATTGCGGCGTCGCAACGGTCAGTTCGCAATGTTGACGGTGTGTACAGCTGGCGGAATGGGTCACGCCATGGTGTTGGAGCGCGCATGACGCCGCCGAAATCAGAAACGAGCGAATTGGTAGACGCGCAGACCGCGAGTGAGTGGTTGCATGCGGGAGTCACCGTTCGCGCAGAAGCAACTGTTGCGATTATCTCGTATGATCAACCGAATTCTCCGGTCAATGTGCTGAGTAGCAACGTCGGCGCAATTTTCACGGCCGTGTTCGCGATGATTGAAGGCAACAGCAATTTTGTTGGCGCGGTGCTCACGAGCGGGAAGAAGGACACGTGGATTGCTGGCGCAGATATCGAAGAATTGTCAACAGTAAAAACGCCGTTGCAAGGTGAGGAGTTGTCGCGTACCGCACATGTGCTAATGGACAGACTCGCTGCACTGAAGAAGCCCGTTGTCGCGGCAATTCACGGAGCATGTTTGGGTGGCGGGTTGGAAACGGCACTCGCGTGCCGGCACCGCATTGCGACCGATCATCCAAAAACAATTCTCGCGTTTCCAGAAGTGCAGCTGGGCCTATTGCCCGGTGCAGGTGGCACACAGCGATTGCCGCGAGCCGTTGGTTTGCAGGCCGCGCTCGACATGATGTTGACCGGCAAAAACATTCGCGCGAAGAAAGCGTTGCAAATGGGACTTGTGCACGAAGTGGTGCATCCCGCAATTCTGCATTCGATTTCCGTGCAACGCGTGCAGCAGTTGGCGCGCGGCGAAAGATTACCCCTCAAGGAACGGGAACACGGAGCAACGAGTTTTCTTCTTGAAGACAATCCCATCGGTCGCGCCGTTGTGTTTCGGCAGGCACGTGAATCAGTGCTCAAGAAAACGCACGGCAAATTTCCAGCGCCGCTCGCCATTATTGAGGTTGTGCACAAAGGCTATTCGGAGGGTGTCGCCGCAGGTTACGCCGAGGAGGCGCGCAAGTTCGGCGATCTCGCTGTTAGTGAAGTATCGAAGCAGCTGGTGTATTTATTTTTTGCAACGACGGCACTTAAACGCGACTCCGGTTTGCCGAGTGACGTTCAGGCCACTGCAAAAACGATCAACAAAATTGGCATCGTTGGCGCAGGGTTCATGGGTGCCGGTATCGCTTCAATTGCCATCCAGCAAGGCACCGTTGTCCGTCTCAAAGACGCCAGTTACGAGCGTGTTGGCAAAGGGTTCGCTGCAATTCGTGAGGTGGTTCGCGAGCGTCTCAAGAAGCGGCAAATATCTCGCATTCAATTTGACGACATGATGTCGCTCGTTGGCGGTACCATCGACGACAGTGGCTTCGCCAGTACCGATCTCGTCATTGAAGCCGTGTTCGAAGATATCAAAGTAAAGCACGACGTGCTTCGCGAAATGGAATCTGTCGCGCCGCACGCAATTTTTGCGTCGAATACGAGCACGATTCCCATTCGGGACATTGCCAGCGTTGCCGCGCATCCAGAACGCGTACTGGGCATGCACTTTTTCTCCCCCGTGCCCAAAATGCCGTTGCTCGAAATTATTGTCACGCCGCAAACGAGCGCGGAGACCACGGTTACTGCCGTTGAATACGGGCGCAAAATTGGCAAGACAGTCATCGTTGTGCAGGACGGCCCGGGTTTCTATGTCAATCGCATTCTCGCACCGTACTTGAACGAAAGCGGCCGTTTGCTCGACGAAGGTGCATCAATTGAATCGGTGGACGCGGCGTTGACCGATTTCGGTTTTCCCGTTGGACCGCTCACGTTGCTTGACGAAGTGGGCCTCGATATCGCCGGAAAGTCCGGCGCAATTTTGCTGCACGCATTCGGCGAACGCATGCAGGCGTCGATCACTTTGCAGCGCATCATCGAAAGCGGGCGCTTGGGGCGTAAAGCGAAAAAAGGGTTCTACTCCTACGACGAGAGCGGGAAACGCAACGGGGCGGACGGATCGGTTTACAGCTTTAGCCCCGCCGGTAGCTCGCGAAAGGAAATCGACAAAGTCACCATGCAACATCGCGCAGTGCTTCCGATGCTCAATGAAGCAGTACGCTGTTTGGAAGAAGGCGTGATTTCCTCTCCACGCGACGGTGACATCGGCGCCGTGTTTGGATTCGGCTTTCCGCCATTCCTCGGCGGTCCATTCCGCTACCTCGACACACTCGGTGCTTCGGTTGTTGTGCGCATGCTCGAC
>JBDUAX010000104.1:0-11479 GCA_040004455.1 Gemmatimonadaceae bacterium | reverse complement strand
TGAAAGCGTAATTGAAGCACGTCCCTGCGCAGCAATTCTTATTGTCAACGGCATCCCGCGTGGTACGGACTTCGGCAATCCGGGAAACCCAAGTGGCGGCAGCAGCAATCCGCGCCACGCGGCAACCGGATGCGTCATCGCCGCAAAACCATCGGTGGCCGAACGCGCGCTTAGTACTACCAGTGCAATTGCAACGACGGCAACTGCACCGACCATCCCCAATCGTTTGCCAAGCTGTTTACGCACGGCTGGAGCCAGCGCACGACTTTCTGGCAACTTCGCCGCAATGTCCTGCGCCGCGCGTCGTCCGAAAACACCCTGCGTTGAAACCTCAAGCGCGCCGCGCAACGAACCCGAACGCAGTCCCTGCTCTCCTTCAATTGCGGCCGCCAATGACTTGATGCTTTGACTGTCCCCCTCGCCCTTGCGCAGCCAATACACCGCTCCAAGTGCGAGCAATACACCCAAGCTCCAAACAACCAGCGGAATTCCACGCGGCATTGAAAGCCAGCGACTGTCGGACAACAACCACGCCCCGACCGCGATTGCAATAGCTGCAGCGGCGGCGGCAGCCAACGTCATCGCGCCCATTGATCGCGCGCGCAGCGCTTGTCGTTCACGCGCCAGCCGATCGAGCAACCCGTTCGACGACACTTCGTTTATCCGCGATACGGGAGCAGTCATGGTGTCACTCGGCTCGTTGCAGCGTAAGTAAACAAGTTCACTCCCATGCGCAGCGCTTGTTCATGCGCAGCAGGTGGATCGGGATAGGTGCCAACGTCTTCCCAGCCATTTCCGAGATCCGCCGAAAACGTGTAGTAAACCGCGAGACGGTTGCCAATAAAAATGCCGAGCCCCTGTGCAGGCTTGCCGTCGTGTTCGTGAATCTTTGGTGGGCCGTTCGGAAAATCGTAAACGAGATGGTAAATCGGGTGCGTGCGCGGAACGTCAATCAGCGGGCGATCTGGAAACACGCGTGCTATCTCTCTCCGAAAACTTTCATCGAGTCCGTAGTTGTCGTCGACGTGGAGAAACCCACCGCGCTTGAGGTACTCCCGTAATCGTTCGACTTCGACATCCGAGAATTTGATCTCGCCGTGACCGGTGACATGCAAAAACGGATAGTCGAAAACTGCCGAGTCGGTGAGACGCACCCGTCCTTCGACACGCTCCACGGGCAATGCGGTTCGCTCCGAAATCGCACGAAGTAGGTTCGGTAGGCTTGAGGGGTTCGCATACCAGTCGCCGCCCCCGTCGTACTGGAGACGAGCAATTGCCAATCGTCCCGGTGAAACATGCGACGCACCGTGCTTCGCGCTCGTAAATCCAGCAGCAATCAGCGCGGTAAACCCGAGCGCCACTGAAAGCGTAGTTCGACGTGAAAGCGGACGCGAGAACAAACGATTCATCAGCAGGAGGGCGATTCAGGTGTCATGCGCAATGCGGTAGGCGAGGTTACGAGGTGCGCCAAACGCGGAGATCAGTTCATTGGTGATATCGCGCGCGCTTCGGCCACTGGCGCGGAGCGCGGTAGCCATTGCCTGCAACGCTTCCTCGGTTGGCACCTCGATCGGTGCGCCCGCCAGTACAATCACAATTTCTCCCCGAGGCGGCGTCTCTTCATAGTACGCAGTGAGTTCCTTGAGCGTTCCCCGCCGAATGTCTTCAAAACGTTTGGTGATTTCTCTCGCAACCACTACCCGACGACCCTGGCCGGCCACAGTCGCCAAATCTTTGAGCGTATCAACGAGCCGTGGCGGAGCCTCAAATAGTACAGTCGTGTGCGGTGACCGGCACGTAGCCTGAATTAGCTCGCGCCTTTCTTCACCCTTTCGCGGTAGGAATCCTACGATGGTGCTGGGGTGCGGTGATAACCCCGACGCCACGAGGGCTGCCAAAGGGGCGGATGCGCCCGGAACGGGGACGACTCGAAGCCCTTCCGTTACCACGGCCTCGACTAACCGGGCTCCCGGGTCAGACAGGAGCGGTGTGCCCGCATCGCTTACCAACGCGAGCGATTCACCTTGACGCAATCGCCGAATGAGTGTGGGCGTCGCCTTTGCCTCATTATGCTCGTGCAACGCGAGCGTTGCGGTCGAAATCCCGTACCTCGCGAGCAGCGTGTGTGTGTGACGCGTATCCTCGCACGCAATGGCGTTTACTTGATGCAGAATCGCCAGGGCGCGCAGCGATATGTCCCCGAGGTGTCCAATCGGCGTGCTTACAACATGCAACGCGCCCGCAATTGCAGAACCAGGCAACAACGCGCTGGCCTGAAGCGCGATGTTGCCTGGTTCTATTTCTTCCGTTGAAGTGTCCGAAGACACTCGAATTACGCGTGTTCCTTGAACTTCGCTTCGAGTTGCGGTTTCGGCATGGCGCCGACGACTTGATCCACCAACTTGCCGTCCTTGAAGAACAGAATTGTTGGAATGGAGCGCACATTAAAGCGCATGGCCGTTTTCTGATTTGAATCGACGTCAAGCTTGCCAACTTTGGCTTTGCCCGCGTAATCCGTTGCCAGTTGTTCAACCATCGGCGCGATCATGCGGCACGGCGCGCACCAGGTGGCCCAAAAATCGACGACAGTCAGCCCTTGGTTGGCTTCAACCTCGGCTGCAAAATTGTCATCTGTAACTTCCATCGTGTTGTTCGCCATCATCTGCTCCGTTGCGCCAGTCGCGGAATTGCACCGGCTGTACGCATATCGACAGGATTAGAATTCAGTTCCCCGACACACCGATTAGTCGACATGCCTGAAAAACAACTTCGCGGAACACGCATTGCCCATATCGGCGTTGCCGTGCGAGCTCTCGACGAATTACTACCCTTCTTGCGCGATGTTTTGCAAATGCCACCGGTACCACTCGACGATGCCGATGGTGCAAGCATCCGGGCCGTAGCCAGCGGCGAATCGCTCGTGGAACTCCTCAAGGCAAATTCAGACGACACGCCCATTGGAAAATTCGTCGCCAAGCGCGGGCCCGGCATCCACCACGTTTGCTTTGCCGTAGACGACCTGGACAACATGCTGCAGCGTTGTCGCCAGGCCGGTGTTCGACTGATCGATGAAAAACCGCGACTGGGCGCGGAAGGAAAGCGAATTGCCTTCCTGCATCCGAGTTCAACCGGCGGTGTTCTTATCGAGCTATCTGAATACTAGTAGTGGTGTCCAGCGATAACACCCCGGATCTCAACGACAGAACTGATTGAGGGGACGCAGATCCACATCTTTCACGTACCAGCGTCCGTCGGCGGTCCGCACGGTCGTGACATTGGTCTGCGCCTTGAAGTTCCTTTGGTGTAGTTCGATTTCGAAGTCCTGCTCGAAGCTGCTGCGAAGCAATGCCGGCTTGTTCGTAAACAACCAGCTGTCATGCATCATATTGCACTGAATCACGACCAACCGTTTCTCAAGATCGTCGCGCGACATTTGTTCGCGCGCAAGCCCTTTTTCAGTACCCCACAAAATCGACATCTTCTGCAAATCCTGCCCCTTCACGGCAGCCAGGAAGCCTTCGACGGCACCCTTTGCGTTGGGTGCGCCCGTCTGAGAACCGCTCGGCAACTCAGCCTGACGGGATGATGTATTTGGCTTTGGATTCGACGTGCACGCGGCCACGCAAAGCAGCGAACAGGCAATCACGATTTTCCGCATCAGTCCAGCCTCCAAACCAGTTTTAAGAGAGCGCCCCTTCATGTCGACCGCTATTGTTGCGCCCTACCAACGTCTCTATGTGAACATCGACCACGTGGCGACAGTCCGACAAGCAAGGCGTGGCGCCGAGCCCGATCCGGTCCAGGCCGCCCTTCAGTGCGAGAAAGCCGGTGCCGACGGAATTACGGCCCATCTTCGCGAAGATCGTCGTCATATTCAGGACGACGATGTCACACGATTGGCACATTCTATCACAACGGTGCTCAACCTGGAGTGTGCCGCCACGAATGAAATGATCGCCCTGGCTGAACTCCTCAAACCCCTCGCTGTCACACTCGTACCAGAACGGCGGGAAGAAGTTACCACCGAAGGCGGTCTGGACGTGCATCTGGGAGAACGTCACCTGGCCGATGCAATTTCGCGGCTGAAACGCGCGGGGGTGCGTGCGAGTCTCTTTATCGATCCCGATGCCCGTGCCATTACCCAATCGCATGCGCTCGGCGCCGACGCAATCGAACTTCACACCGGCAGCTATTCGCATGGTACCAGCAATCCGAAAACGCTCGCCGCATTGGTCGATGGCGCCGCACTGGCAAGCTCATTGGGACTCGCTGTTCACGCTGGTCACGGTCTGACAGTGCAGAATGTGAGAGCAGTGGCCGCCATTCCTTCAATTGAGGAGCTCAATATCGGGCACTCGATTGTGAGCCGTGCCATCTTTGTTGGACTCGACGCAGCCGTCAAAGAAATTCGCGTTGCGATGAACGAAGCCCGCCATCTTCTGAATCCATGAGTGCACCGCACGCCCTGATTGAGTTTTTCCAGCAGGAAGCCGTCGAGTACCTCGATCGCCTTGAGCAGTTGTTGGCCGCCTCCGAAAATGCCTGCCCCGACGCCAATGCGTTTCTGACGCACGCGCGTGCGTTGCGCGGCAGTTCAACGATGACGCGCCTGGAAGGGCTGTCTGATCTGGCCGCAACCGTTGAACGCATCGCGTCCGGATTGCGCGACGGTGCGCTCCGCTGGGATCAGCGATTGCACTTCGCCGTACACAGTGCGCTGGTTGAATTGCGCGACCTCGTGACACACGCCAACTCGTGGGGGGAAGCCGAACAACGCCGGAGTCGCACGCAATCCGTCGCGCTCGCCGCGGTTGCGGCAGGCTATCTCTCGGTACAACCTCTGGTCGCTGGACCGACAATGCCCGTTGTTCCAATTAGTCGATTCTTTCCGGATGATGGAAACCCCGGCGTTCTCGATCGAAATCCCAATCCGCCGTTCACTTTGGCGCAGAGATTTCGAAATGACATCGCCGCTGCAGCATCACTCATTGATCGTGAATTGTCGCTGCTCGCAACTCCTGAACCAGGGTCTCAGTCAAACGCGCAAGCTGACGGCGTTCGCCGCGCGCTACTTGCACTTAGTTCGACAGCCGAAAGTTACGGTGCAACCAGTATTTCGGCGCTGGCAGTAACGATTGTGCGCGCACCCCTCGACGACACAAACGAACGCTCGGCATTGAGCGCACTGGTGCAATTGCTGCAGGACAAAACCCGCACCGATTCCGAATTGGCGGCCCGAGTGAAAGACGCAACGCTGGGATGGCCCGGTCGTCGCACGCCTAGCTCGACGCAGTCGGCGGCAAGAGCACAAACGCCTTCCGTCAACACGGTTGCGCGAATTACGACGCCTGCGCCGCCCAGACTTGTTACCAGAGATTTGCCGGCCCCACCTTCGCCGCTGCCACAGCTTACGTCGCCTGCAATCATTCCAATCGAAGCGCTCCTCTATTCGGGCAACGGAGCACTCGAACGTGCACGACAAGTACGCGATCAGTTGCGCGCAGCGTGGACCGAACGCGTCGGGTTGGCCGTCGACCCCGTGGCCTCGGCGTTGCTTGACGAGCTTTCCGATTTGCTCGATCTGGCTGTACCTGTTTAATCGTATTTCATGAAAATCGACTGGCGCAGCGCGCTCGGAATTCTCCTGAGCGCGTTGTTGTTGTGGATGACGTTGCGCGGCATTGAGTTCCACGAAGTCTGGAAAGTGCTCCGCAACTCAAACCTCTGGCTGTTTGCACTGAGTACCGTCGTCGCAACCTGCGTGTTTCCACTCCGCGCGCGGCGTTGGCAGCCAATTCTTGAACCAGTGGCCGGTCACATTCCTTTTGCCCCGCTGTGGCGATCAACGGCAATCGGTTTTGCCATCAACAACGTATTGCCCCTTCGCGCCGGTGAAGTTGCGCGCGCGTTCACACTTACGCGACAGGTTCCGCGTGTCGCACTGACCACGTCATTGAGCTCGCTCGCGGTCGATCGGTTGTTCGACGCGATTGTTTTGTTCTCAATGATGTTCGGCGCAATGCTCGACCCCGCATTCCCATCCGGGGTCAAAATTCAAGGGCTGTCGATTGCTCAACTGGCTGCGACAGGTATCGCGCTGATGGCAGTATTGCTGGTCGGTTGCTATGCAATTGTCTTGCAGCCAGAGCGCATGAGCGCACTCGTTAGTGCCATAGCTCACCGAGTCCTTCCGCGCTTCGAATCGACGCTCGTCAAGCTCTTCGGGCACGTTGCTGGCGGACTCGCAGTGCTCAAGGATTCACGTCGCTTCATCTCAGTTTTGTTATGGGCGACTGCGCACTGGCTCACCAACGCACTCGGCATGTACGTCGGGTTTCTGGCAATCGGAATAAACATTCCATTTTCCGCAGCCCTTTTTCTGCAAGGCATTCTGGGAATTGGCGTGGCCGTTCCGTCATCTCCCGGTTTCGTTGGTGTGTTTGAGGGAGCCGCAAAAATCGGATTGGCGGTGTATGCAATTCCAGCAACGCTCGCCGTGAGTTGGGCCATCGGCTACCACGTGCTGACATTCATTCCGATTACCGTCATGGGCTTGTTCTACTTTGCACGACTTGGAATCGGCATCAAGGATTTGCGCGGCGCGAAGCAAGACAAGGTCGCTGCGTAATGAGTTTTGACGGCGGGCCGGGGGTTACGTCAGCGCGCGTGCTTGCTCACGCGAAAATAAATTTGTTGTTGCGCGTGCTCGAGCGTGAAGCAAACGGATTCCATGGAATCGAAACGTTGTTTCAAGCGCTCGAACTCGCCGACGATGTCGAACTTCATCTCAACGAAGCTGATCGCACGCTTTCCTGCGATGGCCCTGCAATGCCAACTGCGGGTTTGGGAAGCGTTGAGCAGAATCTCGCGATGCGCGCGGCGACAGCTTACACTGGCGCAACCAAATGGGAGACCGGATGGTCGATAACTATTGAAAAGAATATTCCGGTCGGCGGTGGGCTGGGCGGAGGTAGTGCCGATGCAGCTGCTGTACTGACGGCCTTCGAATCACTCGCACCACAGCCACTCGGTCGTTCGGCGCTGCTCGAACTCGCGGGAACACTTGGCAGCGATGTTCCGTTTTTGGTGAGCGCGTCGCCCCTGGCGTGGGGATGGAATCGCGGCGATCGCTTGCTGCCCTTGCAAACTTTACCGCGCATGGATGTGACGCTGTTCACTTTTTCCGAAGGGGTAAGCACCGGCGCAGCCTACAAATCGCTTTCGGAATCGCGCAATCAAGAAATTAAAGTTGGTAAGAGTCGCGGTGCGTCGTATCCAGCCGATGCGTTTTCATCGTGGTCATCAATTGCGGGAATGGCCGCCAATGATTTTGAAACAGTGGTTCCGGCTTTGCATGAGGGCGTCGCACGCTGGCTTCCTGTGGTTCGGCACACTGCCGCGAGACTCACCGCGCAAGGCACTCCTGCACTCGGCCTCATGAGCGGTTCGGGTGCGACGTGCTTCGTGCTGTCGGCCCCCGGACTCATTCCCGACTTCGCCTCGGGAAATGGCATGCGAGTTATCAAAACGCACACTCTCTCAGCGCTGAGCGGCATTTAGTTTTACGGTAGATAGTTCTTCCGCGAAGGCTTTCAACGTTCAGTCATGCTCATCACCGATTCCGAATTCACAAACGGGTTCACCATAGTCGGCGCCGGTCGCGCTGGTAATGCATTCTCACATGCGCTGCGAGCGGCGGGTGTAACGGTAAACGGGCCATTGGATCGCGGCGCAGCACTGCCATCGCATGGAGTCATTTTGCTCTGCGTACCGGAAACTTCGCTCGCGACAGTCAGTCAATCGTTGTCGGTCGGCTGCATTGTCGGCCACTGCAGCGCGTCTGCTCCGATGGAATTGCTGGCGCCACACGAACGCTTTGTAACACATCCGTTGCTGCCGCTCACAAAATCGACGACAAGTTTTGTTGGATCCGTTTGCGCTACCGACGGAAACACACCGCGTGCACGAGATGTCGCAAAACATCTCGCAACGTTACTCGGCATGCGTGCGGTAAGCGTGCCCGCCAATCAACGAGCATTGTATCACGCAGCGGCGTCGATGGCGGCAAATTTTCTCGTCACGTTGGAAGCATCGGCCGAACGGTTGGCGGCGCCAACTGGTATCGAGCGAAAAGATCTGGCGAATATTGTGCGCGCTTCAGTGGAAAACTGGTTAACGCTTGGTGGCAAAGATGCGCTTACTGGACCGGTTTCGCGAAACGACGCTGTGACTGTTGCAAAGCAGCGCGTCGCGGTCGCAGAAACGGCCCCCGATTTACTTCCGTTGTGGGACGCGCTCGTTGGCGCATCGCGCAACCTTGCGGGACTCGAATGAAGGACGAAAACGGCATGGTGGTCGTTCGAACTGTTCGCCAATTGCGTGATATGCTACGCTCTCCACGCCGCGCCGGCAAACGCATTGGGCTTGTTCCAACCATGGGTGCTTTTCACGCCGGTCACATCGCATTGATGAGCGCCGCGCGCGCGCAATGCGACGTGCTGATTGTTTCGTTGTTCGTTAATCCAACGCAGTTTGGCGATCCCAGCGATTTGGCCAATTATCCACGCAACGATGCGCGTGACGAGACCGTTGCTCGCAACGCCAACGTGGACTTTTTGTTTGTGCCATCCGTCGGTGAAATGTATCCAACCGGTTTCAATACGACTATCGAAGTCGGTGACGTGACCGCGCCGCTCGAAGGCGCGGCACGCGGACCAGCACACTTTCACGGTGTTGCAACCGTTGTCGCAAAGCTGTTTAACATTGTGCAGCCGCAGATTGCGTATTTCGGCCAGAAAGACGCACAGCAAACTGTTGTCATTCGAAAAATGGTGCGCGATTTGAACTTGCCCGCGGAGATCACTATCTGTCCAACGGTGCGTGAATCGGACGGGCTCGCGATGTCAAGTCGCAACGCGCGGCTTTCAGGGGCGGCGCGTGCACGAGCGTCGGCACTTTATCAGGCGTTGCAGATGGTGGTCGAACTCGCATCTGAAACGCAAACGAATGCGCCACCTCAAGAGCTTGCGCGGGTACTCAATCTGGCGCGCAAATTTCTGGCGGAACGCGGCATTGCCGAAACTGACATCGAATACCTGGCGGCTGTCGACCCTGAAACGCTGCATCCGGTCACAAGTCTTGATGGTCGCACGCTGGTTGCCATTGCCGCGCGCGTGGGGGGCATTCGCTTGATCGACAACATTATCGTTACCCGAATTTTATGAGTGCAATTTCCATTGCCGATCGGATCACTGAATTGTCAACGCGATCACGGAGCGACAAACCCCTCGTGATGCTCACGGCGTACGATGCGGTTTCAGCCAGCATTGTCGACAGTGCCGGTGTTGATCTCATTCTCGTTGGCGACTCCGCGGCCACAACGTTGCTCGGCTATGCAACAACTCGTGAAGTTTCCGTTGGCGAAATGCTCATGCTCACTCGCGCTGCGCGACGCGGTGTGAAGCATGCACTGCTCGTTGGTGATTTGCCGTTTGGCAGTTACGAAGGGGGCGACGACGTTGCGGTGCATACTGCACAGTTGTTCATGTCAGCCGGCTGTGATTTCGTAAAACTCGAGGGTGCCGGTGAGCGCTTGTCGCGAGTTGTTGCAATTCTCGGCGCGGGAATTCCTGTAATTGGTCACGTTGGTCTGCTGCCCCAGAGCGCAACGAAAGTGAGCGATCTTCGCGCGCGAGCGCGTCAGGCCGATGATGCAATTCACATTGTCAACGACGCCATTGCGTTGGCGAAGGCTGGCTGCAGCGCAGTGGTTATCGAAGCCGTACCGGCGATCGTTGCTTCAGCAATTGCCGAACGGATTGACGTTCCGGTTATCGGCATCGGCGCTGGTGCAGGCGTTGGTGGACAAGTGCTGGTGATGCACGATCTGCTGGGTTTGACCGATGGACATCTGCCCAGGTTCGTGCGCACCTACGCCCAATCGCGAGAGAGTTGGATTGAAGCGGTACAACGATATGCCGTCGACGTGAGAGCGCGAACGTTTCCGTCGAGTAATGAGGAATACAGCATGCCGACGGCGGAACAGGCCAGGTTCATCGCCTTTCTTGAGGGTAGCCGACCCCTTGGAAGTCCAGAGGGCGCAGGGTAGGTTCTCTCACTGCGCTGCCTGCGAGGTTTTGCGTTCGGGGAATGTCCCGAATGAGGCCGCCCGATGCCCGGTCGTTCAATGGTAGGACACCACCCTTTGGAGGTGGTTATCATGGTTCGAATCCATGCCGGGCAATCGCTGTAACCAGCTCCAAACGGCTGTAACCACTGTCACCATGGCAGCCGTCGTTTTAGCTTTGAAGGCTGTTTGGTGACCGCCGCACCGTGTGCCGGCACCGTTTCTTTTACTAATATCGAGAATACGGGGCATGGACGGGCAGCCAGTGTCGCGCGGCTTCAAGATCTTGTGCGGTACCTCCAATGTGCCTCTGGTAGCGGAAATCGCGCGCCATTTGGGCTCCGAAGTGTGCAAGGTTACCGCAACGCGCTTCGCCGACGGAGAAATCTTCGTTCGCATCGACGAAAACGTGCGCGGCATTGACGTGTTTGTGGTGCAAAGCACCAACCCGCCCGCTGAAAATATGCTTGAGATGTTGCTGCTTATTGACGCAGCGCGTCGCGCATCGGCCGCTCGAGTGACATGCGTATTGCCGTATTCAGGGTACGCGCGGCAGGATCGCAAGGATCAGCCGCGTGTTGCCATCGGTGCGAAGCTGATGGCCAACCTGATAGAAACCGCTGGCGCTGATCGTGTGCTGGGTCTCGATTTTCACGCGCATCAGTTGCAGGGATTCTTTGACGTTCCCGTTGATCATTTGTATGCAGCGCCGGTGCTCACCAGTTATTTCCGTCGCAAGAATCTGAAGGACTTGTGCGTTGTTGCGCCCGATGTTGGTTCCGCAAAAATGGCACGCGGTTTCGCGAAGCGTCTTGATGCAACGTTTGCCATCATCGATAAACGTCGTCCAAAAGCAAATGTTGCTGAAGTGGTAAACGTCGTAGGTGATGTCGAAGGTCGTGATTGTCTCATTCCCGACGACATGATCGACACAGCCGGTACGGTGTCGGAAGCGGCGCGCGCGTTAAAGGCGCTGGGTGCAAACGACATCTACGTGTGTGCAACTCATGCGCTGTTTTCCGGGCCGGCCGTTGAACGTTTGTCGGCGGCACCCATCAAGGAAGTTGTCGTAACCGACTCGGTCGGGCTCTCACCCGAAAAACGGTTCGACACACTTCGCATTCTGTCAGTTGGCGAACTGTTGGCGAAAGCCATTCGCTTCACGCACGCCGATCAGTCTGTGAGTTCGTTGTTCGAGTAGGAGCTACGTTCGTAGTACCGCAGTAAAACCGCTGTACCAGTGATCATTCATCGACCGAGTGACCACTGTTCGCAACTGAGCTACGGAACGACGACTAAGCGTTACTTCCGTGCCACCCTTCACTACCAGGTTTTCTTATGGCCGCAGCAAAA
>JBDUAX010000498.1:0-3410 GCA_040004455.1 Gemmatimonadaceae bacterium | reverse complement strand
CGCTCTCCCTTTGCTTTCACCGTTTGAGATGGCCAACGCGAGTCGCGCCGCAGTATTGGCTAGTCTTCGAACTTCGCGTTCGGCCAATGCATTTCGCGCGGCGTTCGGCGCGCACATTTTCGATGACTCGGTTGCGGCATGGAACGGCGTGCTCTCTGCACTCGATGTGTTTCAGCAAAGCCCCGACGATTTCTATCCGTACTCGAGCAAGTACGATGCATTTTTGCGTGCGGGAGAAACGCTTACACAGCATGAACTCCGCGGCCTCGCACTGTTCAACGATCCGGCCAAGGGCAACTGCGCCGCGTGTCATCCGAGCGCGATGGTACGCGGCGCATCTCCGCAATTCACCGATCGCGGACTGATCGCGCTTGGTGTGCCCCGCAACAAACGCATTCCAGCCAACGACGACTCTACGTACTTCGACCTCGGCTTGTGCGGTCCGGTGCGTATTGATTTTGCAAAACGTGCAGCATACTGCGGTCTGTTCAAGACACCAACGCTACGCAACGTGGCAACGCGACAAGTCTTTTTTCATAACGGAGGGTTCCACACGCTGGCGCAAGTGCTGCGATTTTACGCACAACGTGACGTGCGGCCCGCGCAATTTTATGGCACCGACGAACGCGGTGTTGCGAAATCGTACGACGATCTTCCGACACCGTATCGCGCGAACGTGAACATCGAGGCGCCGTTTGGCCGGCGTGCAAATCAACGTCCGGCATTTTCGGAGGCGGAGGCGGCCGATATTGTGGCGTTCCTGCACACGCTCACAGACGGTTACGACGCGCGGACCAGGAAGCACGCCGCGCCATGACCTCCCGGAACGGAACGACCGATGCATTGACCGTTTTCCGTATCGAATGCAATCGCAACTCCCGTCTATTGCACAAACCACCGATCGATCGCGCCTTTGATTGATTGTTCATCAACCTGACCGTCGGACGCCCATGCAACAACTCCATCAGGGCGCGTCAACACCGCCGTCAATCCCAACTGCTCTTTCGCGCGCGCCGAAACGTACTTTACCTGATTGCCATACTCCGCCGCCAACTTTTTCAGCACATCGCTTGTCTCGAAGTCGAGCAGTATTCCCTTCCCATCATGCATCATCGCACCAATCGTTGTACCATCACCGAACGCAAAGTTTGGAACACTGAACCCCGCTAACGCATTCCCTTCACCAACGTGATAGCGCGCGGCCACACCCCACACCCGTCCCGCAAAGTACGTTGCACCATCTTTCGTGTTCATCAAATCACGCACAATTGCATAGACGGCGCGCGCGCTTGGTTCCGGCCGCATAATCGCAACCTGCGCACGTGACCAATCGAGAACCTGCGCACCAATCGGATATCGCTCAGTAAAATACGTATCCAACAAACCTTCGGGCGCTCGCTCGTGAACTGTCGCGGCGAGTTTCCAACCAAGATTCATCGCGTCGCACAATCCAAGATTCAATCCCTGCCCGCCCAGCGGCGAATGAATGTGCGCCGCATCTCCCGCCAACAACACGCGTTTGTTGCGATACGCTGTGGCCTGTCGCGCGCGATCGGTCCACGTTGTGGCGATATGCAACGTGCTGATCGTAACGTTGGTGTCCGACACGCGACGCAACACCTGCTGCACATGCTCAAGGGTGATTGGTGTATCTGAATTGTGAAATGCGCCGGCGTCAAAGTCCTGCATGAGCACGTAGCCCGGCTGCGACTGCATGTACATGCCGTTTGACGTCACGTTACGCCCGGGCTTTAGCTTCTCCGGATCGGCAATGTCAACCCGCGTTGTATAGCCGGTGAATTCCGGCTCGGTACCCGCGAATTCAAAGCCGCCCGCTTTGCGCACAACACTGCGACTTCCATCGCATCCAACGAGCCACTTGCTGCGAAACACTTGATCATGTGATCGAACAGTTACGCTGTCGTCGGTTTGTTGCAAATCAGTAACTGGTAAATCGCGCTTGATTTCGACTCCCAATTCCTGTGCTCTTTGCGTGAGCACACTCTCCAACTCTGCCAACTCTGACACCAGATTTGTCTCATTCGAACTCGGCAAACGATTCCGCCATTGCGCCGCGTCAATATCTCCGTCAAGAAAGGATATGCCGGCGAAGTGTCCCGCTTGACGTCGGCCCCCTTTGCCCGCATTTGCGTGAGGGCTCTTCAGGCGTTTGTGAATTTCAAGCTTCCCGAGTAGCCCTCGCCGATCCAACGCCTCGATTGAGGGCGCTGAAAGTCCGCGTATGCCGAAGGGAATTTGCTTTAACGGTGAATGCGGGTTGTCCGCTTTTTCCAGTATCAACACTGAACACTTCGCCAACGCCAGTTCACAGCCGAGGAAGAGTCCGACTGGGCCGGCGCCGGAAATGATGACATCGTATGTCGATTGATTTTGGTCGTTAGTCATTTGTGTTTCAATTTACATCTCATCCTAACCGCGATTTGCTAATACACGTCCCTCGAGCGCTGCATCTACCGCCAAGCGTAGCGTTGCCAGTGACACCGGCTTCTGCAAAACAACCGGTGCGCCGACCGTGGCCAGGCGGTCCGCCGTCAGCACATAGCTGAATCCCGACATAATGATGACCGGAAGGTCGGCACGCAGCTTTTGCAACTCGGTCGCAAGGACGTCGCCGGTCAAACCGGGCATGGTCTGATCAGTGATGACAAGATCAATCGCATCGGGACGACTTTCTACAAACGCCAACGCTGCCGCCGGATCGAGAAACGTGGTCACGGCGTAGCCCAACCGCGTGAGTGCCGTTTCACTGACGCGCGCCACCGCCGGCTCATCATCGACCAAAACGATATGCACGTTCGCCGAGTCGGCCGTGGTCGTTTGAATTTGCCACGAATTCCCCGCAGATTCAGCATCTGAGGCCGCAACACTATTTGCGACCAGCAGTGAGGCGTCCGTCGCCGCGGGCAGAACGATTTCGAATGTGGTGCCCAACCCCAGCTCACTCGACACGCTTACGCGACCACCGTGCGATGCAACAATTCCGTGCAACACCGCCATGCCAAGGCCCGTGCCTTCACCCGTCGGCTTGGTTGTGTAAAACGGTTCGAACACGCGTTCGAGTACAGCGGGCGTCATGCCAACACCGGTGTCTGTTACACGCAATCGTATCAACTCTCCGTTTGGCGCGGTGTTCGTGTCATCGACGTGCACGCGATCGAGCGTGATATGCAGTTGCCCGCCTCCTTGCGCGCGCATGGAGTATTCGGCGTTGGACGCCAGGTTCAGCACAATTTGCTGCAGCTGCGTCGAATCACCGTGCACCAGCAGCCCATTGTTCGTCACTTCCATCAGAATTTCAACGGAGGTGGGAATCATGGACCGCAGCATTGGTTGCAGGTCGCGCGTCAGCCGTGCGATTTCCACGAATTCGTCTCGGGTACTCGAGCGGC
>JBDUAX010000103.1:0-11512 GCA_040004455.1 Gemmatimonadaceae bacterium | reverse complement strand
TGGAGTCGAGCGTTGCGTCGGGAATCGGATCGTTCCAGCGGGCCACACCGGCCATACCGGCGACTTGGCGATCCCACTCGATATCGGCGCCGGCGGCGGCCAGAATGCGAACGGTTGCATCGGCGATGGACGGACCGATGCCGTCGCCGGGGATGAGCGTGACAGGAATAGACATGCGGGTAAGATCGTTTGCGGAAGTCACGAGGTGAAGCGGCGCCAGCACTCTCATATGAATCGCACCCGCGAGCCCAACGAAGCGGCTATAAAATGCGTTTCAGGCCCACGATCCCATTGACACGGACGTGACCAAACGCGTAATCCGGTACGTGTAAAAAGAGGCCTCTTTCCTTCCCGCCCGAATCCCAGCTCCGATATGGCCCGTTCAATGCGCGCGCTTTTCTGGGTGGCCTTGGCCGCCCTGGGTGCGACCTGTTTTGGCTTCATCGCGCTCAAGCGCGGCGAAACCATCAACGCCGGCTGGTTGCTTACAGCAGCCGTCTGTACCTATCTCATCGCCTATCGTTTCTACAGCAAAATTATTGCCGCCAATATTTTTGCGTTGGACGCTACGCGACAGACTCCCGCAGAACGCCTTGAAGACGGACGAGACTATGTCCCGACCAATCGATGGGTTGTATTCGGGCACCACTTTGCAGCGATTGCCGGTCCTGGGCCGCTCGTCGGTCCAACGCTTGCAGCCCAATTCGGATTTTTGCCGGGATTTCTCTGGATCGTAATCGGCGTCGCATTGGGGGGCGCCGTGCAAGACTGCGTGATTCTCTGCGCTTCGCTTCGACGCGACGGCAAGTCGCTGGGGCAAATGGCGAAAGATGAAATCGGTCCGGTTGCCGGTGGCACCGCGCTGGTCGCGGTGCTTGGCATCATGATCATCCTGATCGCCGTGCTCGGCTTCATTGTTGTAAATGCGCTCGCACAAAGTCCCTGGGGCATCGTCACTATCGGCCTCACGATTCCAATCGCCATGTTCATGGGCGGTTACCTGCGCTGGATTCGTCCGCACATGGTGCTCGAAGCAACGGCCATGGGCATCGTACTATTGATTCTCGCGCTCTTCGTTGGTAAATGGGCCGCCGCGTCCTCCTATGCGAGCGCATTTTCGATTACAGCACCGGCGTTGGCGATCATCATTATGGGATACGGATTCTTTGCCTCCGTTCTCCCGGTGTGGTTGTTGCTTGCCCCGCGCGACTATCTGTCGGCGTTCGTCAAAATCGGCGTAGTGCTGGCACTTGGAGTTGGTATCATGGTGGTCCTGCCACCACTCGAAATGCCGGCGGTCACCAAGTTCATCGACGGCACCGGGCCCGTGTTTGCCGGTAAGCTTTTCCCGTTCGCATTCATAACCATTGCTTGCGGCGCAATTTCTGGATTCCACGCGCTGATTTCATCGGGAACGACTCCAAAGATTCTCTCGCGTGAACCGGACGCACGGTTCATCGGCTACGGCGCGATGTTGATGGAGTCATTGGTTGCAACGATGGCGCTCATTGCTGCATGCGTGCTCAAACCAGCCATGTATTTCGCCATCAATGCACCGGCAGCAGCAATCGGCACGACCGCCGAGAGTGCAGCGGCAGCGGTTCAGCAGTGGGGGTTTACCATCACGCCAGCAGAGCTGGAAGGCATGGCGCGGCAGGTTGGCGAAGTCACGCTGCTTTCACGTGTTGGTGGTGCCCCCAGTCTTGCCGTTGGAATGGCGCATCTGTTCTCGCAGGCGACCAACAGTGTGGCCGGCATGGACATCTGGTATCACTTCGCCATCATGTTCGAAGCGTTGTTCATTCTCACCACGCTCGACGCGGGCACACGCGTTGGCCGCTTCATGCTGCAAGACCTGCTTGGCAACATCTGGAAGCCACTCGGCAAAACCTCCAGTACGCCAGCAATCGTATTCACCAGTGCGCTGTTCGTAGCAATGTGGGGTTATTTCCTGTACCAGGGCGTTACTGATCCGCTGGGGGGCATCAATTCGCTGTGGCCATTGTTCGGAATATCCAATCAGCTGCTCGCAACGGTCGCCCTGTGTGTCGGTACAACAGTGATTGTGAATATGGGCAAAGCGAAATACGCTTTCATCACACTGATACCAACGGTGTGGTTGACCATTGTGACCATGACAGCCGGCTTTCAGAAAATTTGGTCACCGCTTCCGAAACTTGGATTTCTGGCGCACGCCAACATGGTGCGCGATCAGATTACGAATAACAAACTGCCAGTTACTACAACCATCGAGTCGGCTCACCGCATGATCACCAACGACATGCTTGACGCGGGTGTTGCCGGCTTCTTCTTGCTGGCCGTAATTGTCATTCTGGTTGCCTCGGCTCATTCGTGGATCAGCGTTATTAACAAGACCAAGATTCCGCGCAATTCCGAAACACCGTATACGCCCGTGGTTGGAAAGGCTGCGTAAAGTCGGCACTTTAATCAGTGTTGAGATGCCCGCCTGGATTCGTCCGGGTGGGCATTTTTGTATTGAGAGCGTTGGAGCGGAATGACAACTGCATTGGGACGCGGATCCGACAGCAAACGCGGATTGATTCGTGCGCTCGAATGGGCGTGTAGCACAGGGTGTTTATCGGACATACTGCTTACTGCAAGACGCGGATCCTGCGGGTCTCGCGGATTGGATCGAAGTGGACGGGAATTCAATTTGAAACAAAGCGGGGCGCACCAGCGAATATCGCCAGCACGCCCCGCTTGGTCTTAACCAACTCGACTAAATGGAAGATACCATCAGTCGATCATGGACTATCTCCGTATTGCCGGTGCGGTGTAGGTAAAGCCGTTGGCCAGCGATCCCACTTCCAACGTCGTCGGATTTGTCACAGTGACGGTCGCCGCTCCAGCAAGTTTCGCCGGCGTGGTCGCTGTGATGGTGGTTGAATTAACAAACACGACGTTCGTTGCAGCCGTGCCACCGATTGCCACTGTGGAGCCAGTAACAAAATTGACGCCAGTGATGGTGATGGCTGTTCCGCCAGCAGTCGAGCCGGTGTTTGGAGCGACCTGTGCTACGGTCGGCACCGTCGATGCTGCTACATAGGTAAAGCCGTTATTGAGCGTCGCAAACTGAGCATCAGGATTCGTCACTACCACAGCGACAGCTCCTGCTATCCTGGCTGCTGTTATAGCAGTAATTCTCGTCGGACTGTTCACGACAATCCCGGTTGCCTGCACACCGCCAATCGAGACGGTCGAACCGACCACGAAATTGCTCCCGACAATTGTTACGGTCGTGCCACCGGCAACGCCGCCGGCATTCGGTGATACGCTAGTAATGGCTGGAACGGTCGACGCTGCAACGAAGGTGTATCCTGCCGCCAGAGTGCCAACTTGCGCATCCGTATTCGTCACCGTCACCGCTACCGCGCCAGCAAACTTCGATGGCGTAACGGCCGTGATGAATGTTGGGCTATTCACCACGACTCCTGTGGCGGGTGTTCCACCAAATGATACCGTCGCGCCCGCGGCAAAATTCGTTCCCGAAATGGATACTGGCGTGCCGCCAGCTGTGGTACCCGAATTGGGCGCCACAGCAGATACGGTTGGGGCAGCCCCCAGAACGGCATAGGTATACGCGCCGACCAACGTGCCGGTTTGGTTGTCGGCGTTGGTGACTACAATAGGCACGACACCGGCGGCATGTGCCGGCACTGTAACCGTAATTGACGTTGCACTATTAATGACAACGCCTGTAGCAGCTATTCCACCAATAGTAACAGTCGTTCCCACGCCAAAACCTGTTCCAGTAATTGTTACGGTATTTCCACCGGCAATGGCGCCGTTATTTGGAGTCACACTCGTAACGCCTGGTGCAGGAACTGCTGTATAGAGGAATCCGCCAGCCAGTGTGGCGCTTTGAGTGTCAGCATTTGTTACGACGACTGAGACTGCGCCCGCTGCGTGCGCCGGCACGATAGCCGAAATTGATGTTGCACTATTCAGAACAACGCCGGTGGCAGCCGTTCCTCCAATAGTGACTGTCGCGCCTGCTCCGAAACCTGTTCCCGTAATGGTGATGGCGCTTCCACCAGCGATATTACCGGCGTTCGGCGCGATGCTTGTGATGGCGGGTGCGGCAGCTGCGAAATAAGTGAACCCGCCGGCCAATGTTCCGATTTGATTGTCAGCATTCGTCACGACAACGGGAACTGCGCCCGCTGCGTGCGCCGGAGCCGTAGCCGTAATTGACGTTGCGCTATTCACAACTACGGCAGTCGCTGCCGTTCCACCAATCGACACGGTCGCTCCTGCGCCGAATCCTGTTCCTGTAATGGTTATAACGCTGCCTCCAGCAATACCGCCACCGTTTGGCGCAATGCTTGTAACGACTGGTGCGGCCGCGGCAGTGTAGGTGAAGCCGTTCGCGAGCGTGGCTATTTGCGTGTCAGGATTCGTGACTACTACTGAAACAGCACCCGCGGCATGTGCCGGCGCCGTTGCCGTAATCGAAGTCGCGCTTACGAACACAACATTTGTCGCCGCTGTTCCGCCAATAGTGACAGTCGCTCCGGTAACAAATCCGGTACCTGTGATGGTCACTGCCGTGCCACCGGCCAAAGGCGCCGTTGCTGGCGCGATGGCCGTTACTGTTGGAGCGGCTCCGAGATACGTGAAGCCGTTTGCAAGAGTGACGGTGGTGCCGTTGGTATTGGTAACGACAATTGCCGAAGCACCCGCTGCGTGCGCCGGCGTTGTGAACGTCAACGAATTGCCATTTGCAGCAACCACAACATTCGTGGCGGCAGTTCCACCAACCGTGACCGTCGCGCCGGTGGCGAAATTCGTTCCAGCGAGCGTAACCGTCGTTCCCCCAGCCAGGACACCACTATTCGGTGTGGCACTGGTGAGCGTTGGTGTTGGCGCAGTTACTGTGACTGTTGCTGTATTGGTGACGCTTGCCGCATTCAGGTTGGTTCCCGCGGCGCCATTTGCCGTCACAGTGATTGTCGCAGTACCCGGTGAGACGGCCGTAACGGTCACCGTGCTCGTTGTTGACGACGACACCGTAGCAACTGCCGTATTGCTTGAAGACCACGAGTACGTAACCACCGCACCTGTTGCGATGGTCGGAGTCGCAGTAAGGGTCACCGTTCCACCGACCGCCAATGGCGTCGATGACGAGGCTGTAACAGAAACTGCTGTAATAGAAGCGACTTTAGTCGGGGCCGTTGGGGAATCTTTGCAAGCAGCAAACACTCCGAGCAACGCAGCAAAACCCGCCGTCGCGACCACGCGCGTTCGTGAAATCATTATCAAGCACCAGACGAAAGTGAAAATGCAGGATTCTCCAATCGACCGATTTGCTCACACCGGCAAGCCGGGCAGCCCTATCGCAACGATCTGCTCGCATTGTATACGCGCAATACGCGGAGGTCGATGACCTGAACGACATTCAATGCGTGACTCCAGGCACAACGAAGCACTGTTTCGTGACTTCTGACCATCTTTTCGTGATTTTTTTTCAATCGGAAAAGAACAGCGCCAAGAAAACATTTTACTCGGCGAGTTTGCGAATGCATTTCACTCCAACTATTCAGTGACTTTGTAACACGTCCGGTACTCACAATTCACCTTTCGTCTCGGTGCGAACCGCACGTCCCAATCAATGTGTGCCCTGCTACTTGACGCGACCTCTTGCTGCAATCACCGTTCCCCTTACTTGGGAATGGGAGCTCTATGGCACGCGAACCGATGGACCTGCTGCAGGGAACGCTGGACGTTTTGATTCTACGCACGCTCGCGTGGGGAACGATGCACGGCTATGCCGTGTCGCGTTGGATTCGCGAACGCACATCCGACACCATCCAGATTGAGGACGCACCGCTGTACAAAGCGCTGCACCGCTTGGAGAAAGCCGAATTCGTGATCGCCGAATGGGGCCTTTCGGAAAACAATCGCCGAGCGCGTTTCTACCGGCTGACGCCCGCAGGACGCAAGCAGCTGAGAGCGGAAGAAGCGGCGTGGCGCCGTTATGCGAGCGCCGTGTTTGCCGTTCTGGAGCCATCATGAAACGCCAGGTCTTTCAGTTTCCGTGGCGCAGCCGGAACGACATTCGGCATGACGTCGATGAAGAGTTGCAATTTCACATCGAATCGCGTGAGCGGGCGCTTGTTGCCACGGGAATGAGCGCAACTGAAGCGCACGCAACGGCGCTCCGCGAGTTCGGCGATGTCGACGACGCTCGACAATACATGCGGAGCATCGACGGTTCGATTGAGAACACGCGACGACGCAAAGATTATTTCAACGATCTCGCACAAGACTTGCGGTACGCGTTTCGCTCTTTGCGCGCGACACCAACATTTACCATCATTGCCATTCTGACGCTGGCAATTGGGATTGGTGCAAACACAGCCATTTTCTCGGTTGTTCACAGTGTTTTGCAAAAACCGCTGCCCTTTTCACATGCGGAACGACTGGTGAGAGTCTGGTCAGCGAATGCATCTGCAGACCTTTTGAAAGCGTCGGTGTCGGCCGTCGATCTCGACGACTGGCGCGCACAACGTCAACAGATTGAGGACATTGGAGGATGGTGGTATAGCGAGGGCGCCAGCGGCACCGATTTGATTGGTCATGGTGCGCCACAACGCGTGTCGACAGCATTTGTATCACCGGGATTTTTTACAACGCTTCAAACGGGCGCCATAATTGGCAGACTGCCTCGCGAAGAAGAAATGGTGCGCGGCGGGGATGATCGTGTCGTCGTGCTTTCTTTCGGCTATTGGCAGCGCAATTTCGGCGGAGACACCACCATTGTCGGTACCAGGCTGACGTTGAACGGCGAACCGTTTCGCGTAATCGGTGTGATGCCCGCGAGTTTTGCGTTCCCCGCAACGGGCGTTGAAGCGTACGTGCCGTTCTCCACGATCCCCGATGCCGCCACACCGCGCATCCGGCCCGTGCGCATCATGGACGTTGTGGCCCGATTGAAAGCGAACGTGAGCATCGACCAGGCGCGTGCGGAAATGAGCGTCATCACGAAGCGACTCGCCGCGCAGTATCCACAAGACGCGGCCTGGGGTGGCGTGACGTTGATGCCACTGCAGGAAGCCATCACCGGCTCAGTACAGGAAGCGCTCTTTGTGCTGCTTGGCGCGGTAACATTTGTACTCCTCATGGCCTGCGTCAATGTCGCCAGTTTGACGCTTGCCCGTTCGGCTGCACGCGAACGCGAGTTGGCCATTCGTGTGTCGATTGGTGCTACGGGCGGTCGGCTGTTCCGACAGTTGATTACCGAGAGTCTGGTGCTTTCAGTCATCGGCGGTATGGCCGGTTACGTGGTCGCACTGTTCGGAACCCGAGGGTTGGTGCAATTGAGCGCGGGTCAATTGCCGCGCAGCGAAGAAGTTCATCTTGACTCCAGCGTGTTGCTTTTTGTACTTGGCGTTTCGCTGCTATCCGGATTGCTATTCGGTCTGGCTCCGGCAATTCGCACGATGTCAGTGAATCTGCAAGGGATGCTGCGCGCGAGTGGCCGAACATCAACCCGCGCAGCTGGAACCTTCCGCAACGCGCTCGTCGTAATTCAGGTTGCGTTCGCGGTCGTGCTGTCGGTCGGCTCGGGCCTCATGACGCGCAGTTTCAATCAATTGCTTCAAGTAAACGCAGGATTCAAACCAGACCACTTGCTGGCGGTGAATTTCACGATCAACACGGATCGCCATGGTGACACCACCTGGCAGCACTATTACAGCGATGTAATCGCGCATGTACGGGCCGTACCTGGTGTTGCGCAGGCTGGTGCCGCACAGTACGCGCCGTTTCGCGGTATGGGTGAGCGCAACGCATTTCTCCCACCCGGTTTTGTGGTGAGGCCCGGCGAAGAAATGCCGCAGGTGCCCACGCAACGAGTGAGCGATGGATATTTTCGCACCATCGGTACACCCGTGCTGCGCGGTCGGGAATTCCTGGCGACTGACCGGGTCGGTGCACCGTTCGTAATTGTCGTCAACGAGGCGTTTGCGAAAAAGTATTTCGCGGGTGCAGACCCGTTGGGAAAAGCAGTCGCGATCGGCGGTCGCGTTTCCGCACAAATCGTTGGTGTAGTCGGAGACATTCGTCAGTCGTCGATTGCCGATGAAGCGCAACCTCTCATGTACTTGAGCAATTTGCAGAATGGACGTGTGAAGGTCACGTTGGTGTCACGCACCAGCAGCGATCCATTGAAAATGGTCAACAGCATTCGTAACGCCATCTGGGCAGTCGATCGCGATCAAACCATCACATCGATTTTCACGTTCGATGATGTGATGAATGAAAGCCTGGCGCGACCGCGCATGATCGCGGTGCTGTTCAGCGCATTTGGTGTGGTGGGTATCGTTCTGGGCGTACTTGGCATTTACGGAGTGCTGGCATTTCTGGTCGCGCAGCGCAAACGCGAAATTGGAGTGCGCATTGCTTTGGGCGCCCACGGTTCACGCGTAATGCTGATGGTGATGCAACGCGGCCTGCTGTTGGCCTCAGTCGGCGTTGTTGCGGGAATTACGGTGGCGCTGATACTCTCGCAATTTGTAAAAGCAATATTGTACGGCGTGACGCCTACCGATCCGTCCACGTACGGCGCGGTGGTGTTGTTGTTTGTGGTGGTCGCAGCACTGGCGACGTTAATTCCCGCGCGGCGTGCCGCACGAGTGGACCCACTCGTGGCGATGCAGGGAGAGTAGCGCGGCAACGCCTGCCGCAAGTCATTCGCCGGAGTGCGAAGAGCGTCCCATTTTTACGGCCGGTGTTTGATGGACTTCGCCAACAAGCTGCGTTTAATGATTTTCGCCAATCGTCGCGACGCACGATTCGCTTCGTACAGATGTCCTCGGTGCGAATGCGTGTAGCCGGCGAAATACAAACCTGGCTCCGCTGCGCTTGCGTCGAGCTCTTTGGGATAGCCCATCTCGTCAAGAACGTTTGGTATTGCCAACAGTCGATCGAGCCCGGTTGCGAAACCGGTAGACACGATCACGTCGTCAAATGCTTCTTCCCGCCGGTCATCAAACATCACGCCGGTGCGCGTGAAGTGAGCAATATTCGGTCGCACTTGCACTGCCCCGCCTTTCAGTTGCTTTACAAAGCCCACGTCGATGGTCGGTATGCGCTTCGCACTGAACGGAAGCCACTCAGCGCGCCCGAGCCCGTAACGCGTCAAATCGCCCAAGGCAATTCGCGCGATGGCACTGCTGATTGCGTCTGCAATGCCTGACGGAAGTCGTGACATCAACACTCCAAACAGCTGTACTGGTGTGCCCAGGAAGTCGCGCGGAACGATTGCGGGAGGAGTACGAATGCTGATAGCCACAAATGCGGCGCCTTGCTCGACGAGATCGACTGCGATTTCAGCACCGCTGTTGCCGGCACCGACTATGAGAACCCGCTTTCCTGTATGTGCAATTCCGCTCTTGTAGCAAAACGAGTGAAGTATTCGGCCTTCGTATTGCTCCATGTTTCGCCAGTCCGGAATGACCGGAATGCCGTGTTGTCCCGTCGCTACTACGACGATGCGGCTTCGCCACGTTTCATCGTTTGTCTCAACCGCGAATTCGTACGGCGAGCCGTCATTGCTTCGTCGGACTTGCTGTACGGTGCAATTCAACACGCATTGCAAATCGAAATGGCGTGCGTATTCCTGCAGATATTGCGCGTAGTCCGATTTCGAAACATACCTCGGCAAGCGCCTGGAAATCGGAAGATGTGCGAGCCCTGAGTAGGCGCGCATTGTATGCAGGTGCAGTCGTTCATAGCGACGCGCCCATGAGCCGCCAATGCAATCGTCCTTGTCGAGAACGACCGCGTGCAATCCTTCTTTCCTAAGTGCGCCGGCCACCGATAGTCCGGACGCGCCAGCTCCGACAATCAGTATTTCTGCGTTGGGCATGGCTGAATGTACGGAAGTTTTGTCGAGTCTGGATATTAGTGTACGGCGCCGATTCGGTCGCCACCATTACCCTTGACGCTCGGTCAGCCAACAGCTAGTCTTCCTACAGACTCTAAATAGAGACACTGGAGGAACCGATGACTGCGGCCCTACCGCTGGTAAAAGGAACGCTCGACTCACTGGTGATGAAGGCTCTCAATTGGGGGCCGATGCACGGGTTCGAGGTTACTGAGTGGCTCGAGAAGCGTTCGCGAGGCGCGTTGGACGTTGAGGACTCCGCGTTATATCAGGCGCTCTATCGTCTTGAGTCGCGCGGATTGGTCGTGGCGGATTGGGGAGTTACCGACAACAATCGCAAGGCTCGTTACTACTCGTTAAGTGCGGCGGGGCGCGCGGCGTTGCGCGCACAAACGGAAAACTGGTTGCAATACAGTAAAGCGGTGACAGGTATTCTCACCACGTCTTCAAAGTAGCGCCGAGCCGATGCCGCTTATCCGCCCCGGCATTCGACAGCTGTTTCGTCTTGCCACGCGCAGCAAACTCGCGCGTGAAGTCGACGACGAAATTGCTCTGCACCTCGAATTGCGGGAGCAGCGACTTCGCGATGACGGACTATCTCACGATGAAGCTCGCACTGAAGCTTTGCGTCGATTCGGAGTTGTTTCCGCCACGCAAAATGCACTGCACACTGCGGCAACCCACCGGGATACCATCGTGAATATCAGAGAACTTATTTCGTCTGTTGTGCAGGACGTTCGCTATACCGCGCGCGGACTGGTGCGCGAACCGTGGTTCACTGCGTTCGTTGCAATCACTCTTGCTCTTGGCATCGGCATGAACGCCGCGATGTATGGCGTGATTGACCGGTTGCTGTTGCGCGGACCGGAGTACGTCCGGGATGCGAATCGAGTGCAGAACATCTATTTCACGACTGCAAGAGAGGGGTCACCGCCCAATACCAGTAATTCCTTTGGCTATGTCACATACAAAATTCTGCGAGAGAACGCGCGCACTTTTCAGGTTGCAGCTTACAAGATTTCTCCACAACAGGAAATTTTCGGAAATGGCGTAAAGGCCGATCTGATTTCCAGCGGACAGACAACCGCCGATTTTTTTTCGATGCTTGGTGTGACACCACTACTTGGGCGTTTTTATAGTGAGACTGAGGACAACACGACATCTCCTGAACACGTCGTTGTACTCGGCTATCGCCTGTGGCAACGCTCATTCAATTCCGACCCGGGTATAGTCGGAACATTTGTTGAGTTGAGCGGTGAGAAGTTCACTGTGATTGGAGTTGCTCGAAACGGATTCACAGGCACCGAACTCGCTCAAGTCGATGTGTGGATGCCACTCAGCATTCGTAGTCGCCGCGTAACCAACGATTGGACAAACGCTTGGGACGCTCAGTGGTTGAATGTCGTTGCGCGACTGAATCCTGGCGCTAGCGCCGAGCAGGCAGGCGCTGAAGCAACTAGCGCGTTTCGTGCTGCGTACGCGGGCAGAAGTAAAGCCGCAAAATCTGCAACTATTTCCTTCGCGCCGATATCGTTCGCGCAGAACGGAAGTGAACCACTGGAGCTACGCGTTTCGCGCTGGTTGATTGGTGTGTGCGCAATC
>JBDUAX010000497.1:0-3410 GCA_040004455.1 Gemmatimonadaceae bacterium | reverse complement strand
AAAACCGCACCGCGTTCACGCGCGGCCTGAAGCCTCTGATATAGAATGGGACTTCCACGCCTCCTCGACGCCGTCGAGGCGCTTCCGGCATTCGGTCGGATAATCAATGAGCTGCCTGGGCCGGGGAAATCGCTGCGCGTTGGCGGTCTCGCTGGTTCGAGTGATGCCGTGTTCGTTGCCGCCCTCGCGCGCGCGATGCCGCATCGCATGCTCGTGGTTGTCAGTGATCAACTCGCCGATTCCGAGCGCTGGCTGGCCGATCTCGAAGCACTCACTGACGACATTCCAGTTGCGTTGTATCCGCCACGCGAAGGGTTCGGCGAAGTCGAACCGCACGCCGAAGTCGCTGGCGAACGGGTCGAAACAATAGAAAAACTTGGGGCGAGTGGCGTGCGTGTGTTGCTCACCACCGCGCGCGCGCTGCTCGAACGCACGCAACTCCCACGCGCGCTCGCGGGTGCCCGACTTGAACTTCGCAAGGGCAACGAAAAGCGCCCCGAAGATCTCGCCGCTCATCTCGAATCAATTGGATTTGAGCGCGTTTTGATGGTGGAAGATGTCGCGCAGTTTTCAGTGCGTGGTGGAATTTTCGATATCTATTCGTTTGGCATGGCCGAACCGGTGCGTCTCGAATTCTGGGGCAACGAAATTGTCGAACTCCGACACTTCGAACTCAATTCGCAGCGCTCAACGCGTGATGCCGAATACGCACTCATTCTTCCGGTCGATGGTCGCGTTCGCGACGAAGAAAACAAACTCGAACGTATCACGCTCCCCGAATTGTTCGGGCCCGATTCGCTCGTGGTCGTTCCGTTTGGCAGCAGCATTCTTCCGGAACTCACGCGCACGTGGGATGAAGCGGCGCATCACCTCGAAATTGCGCGTCGCCGCGGTGAAGACATTGTGCCACGTGAAGAATTGTTTGCCGCACCGCCAATCATGGCGTCGCGACTGGCGCGCTTTGGCACCATTCGCATTGCTGAACCACCGCATCGCGCACTGAGCGCAGCAGCACCTGCCGCAACGGGACCGGAACCGGATATCTCGTTTCCGCTTCGACCACCTGAGAGCATTTCGCGCGACATTCGCACCCTGCGACGTCTCACACGCGATGGTCTCAACACCATCATCCTTTGCGACAACGCCGGCCAAGCCGAGCGTCTCGAAGAATTGCTGGGGGAAGACGGGCCAATTCACGCCTCACTCGCAATTGGCGTGTTGGGTGGCGGCTTTGTCGTTCCCGGCAAAATGCGGGTGCTTACCGATCACGAAATATTTCGTCGTGATCGTCGTTTGCGTCGCACGCGCAAATACAACACCGGCGCCGCGCTTGAAAGCATCGGAGCGCTCAAGCCTGGCGATTATGTCGTGCATCTTGAGCACGGCATTGGTATTTATCGCGGCATTGAAAAAATCTTTGTTCGCGAAAGCACCATTGAAGCCGCCGTCATTGAATACGAAGGTGGCGATCGACTCAACGTGCCGCTGTACGCGGTGGATCAAATAGAACGGTATCGATCGGCGACCGACATCAGTGCCGACGCACCACCACCGCGGCTTCACAAACTAGGCGGCAATCGTTGGAAGGCGCAGCGCGAAAAAACGCGCATGGCCATTCTCGAAATGACGCAGGAACTGTTGCACTTGTACGCGCGTCGTCGCGTCGCAACACGTCCACCGCATGCCGTCGATGGCGCGTGGCAGCGTCAACTTGAAAGTTCATTCCTGTTCGAAGACACACCCGATCAGCGGAAAGCAACTGTCGATGTAAAAAGCGACATGGAAGGGGAACGCCCAATGGATCGCCTGCTTGTCGGCGACGTTGGTTACGGCAAAACCGAAATTGCCATTCGCGCCGCATTCAAGGCAGTGCAGAGCGGACGCCAGGTTGCCGTGCTCGTTCCAACAACAATTCTCGCTGAGCAACACGCACGCACGTTTGGTGATCGCCTTGCCGATTTTCCCGTGCGCGTTGAAGTCATGAGTCGTTTTCAAACGCCGAAAGAGCAGGCAGTCATTGTATCCGACCTGGCCAGCAGGAAAGTCGATATCGTAATCGGCACGCATCGCTTGCTGAGTCCCGATGTCGCATTCGGCGAATTGGGTCTCATCATCGTCGACGAAGAACACCGTTTTGGAGTGAAGCACAAGGAACGTCTCAAGCAAATGAAGCTTGAAACCGACGTGCTCACGCTCACCGCCACGCCAATTCCGCGCACACTGCACCAGTCACTCGCGGGCCTGCGCGACATGACGTTGATGCAAACGCCGCCGCGCGATCGTTCGCCCGTGCTCACCTTTGTCGAGCCGTGGGATGACAGCCTCATTGAAGAGGGCGTTGGCCGCGAACTTGATCGCGGCGGGCAGGTGTTCTTCGTGCACAATCGCATTGAGACGATCATGGCTATTGCCGATCATCTCAAACGGCTGGTGCCGCGTGCGCGCATTGGAGTTGGCCACGGTCAAATGAAGGAGCGCGAACTCGAAGAAGTGATGCGCAAGTTCGTCGAAGGGGAACTCGACGTGCTCGTTTCCACGCTCATTGTCGAAAGTGGACTCGACGTGCCAAACGCGAACACGATGTTTGTGAATCGCGCCGATCATCTTGGGCTCGCCCAGCTCTATCAGCTTCGCGGCCGTGTGGGTCGCTCACATCGTCGCGCCTACTGCTACCTGCTCGTGCCCGACCGCGTCGACGAGGACGCTGAGCGCCGACTGCAGGTGCTGGAGCACAACACCGAACTCGGATCGGGATACCAGATCGCGCTCAAAGACATGGAACTGCGTGGAGCGGGCAATTTGCTGGGCCCCGAACAGTCCGGCTTTGTGCATGCCGTCGGGTTCGACCTCTACCTGCGCTTGCTCGATGAGACGGTCCAGCAATTGTCAAAGGCCGAGGGGCAGAAACCCTTTATTCCGGCAGATGTGTCTTTGGATGTGCCGGCCTACCTTCCCGACGACTACATCGGCTCCCAGGTAGCGAAGCTCGACATCTACCGGCGGCTCACAGCACTTCGCGCCCCGGCGGACATCGAAACCCTGCAAGCTGAAGTGCGCGACCGGTTTGGGCCGGTCCCCGCTCCGGCCCTGGCGCTGTTCCAAAGTGCCCAATTGCGCCTCATTGGCGGAGCCTTGGGGGTCGATGGGGTGCTTGTGCGAGGGTCGGACGCCCGTGTTAATTTCAGGGCTGACGCAGTGCCGCGTCTAAAGGGGCTGTCTGCGGCCTTCCACGGAGTGCAGTTCCAAGTGGATGTTCGCCGCGCGCAGCCCTTGGCGCTTAAGCTGACCCGGCTTGGCGGCGCAGAAATGCTCGATGGGTTGGTGCGTGCGTTGCGCGCGCTGGTGTCGTAAGAAATTCCACCAGCATCCTCTTTCAGTCCGGAATTCGGAGTTTTACTCGATGAAATCGT
>JBDUAX010000102.1:0-11527 GCA_040004455.1 Gemmatimonadaceae bacterium | reverse complement strand
TACGGCTCCTGCATGAGGTTCCGCGCGAACAATCCGAGGACAATGGCAACAACAATCGGAATTCCGATTGGCGCGATTGCAATGAGAAAGCTGAAAATTGATGACGACGCCCAGAGTATTCCGGACACCAGTGGAAGCAACCAATTCGTTGGGTCGGCTGGATGTGTGAAAAACGGCATGCGGTCCTCTGGTTAGTCGAAGATGTTCGCGATGGACGAACGATAGTTGGTGTCAGGTGACCGACGGAAGGGGTTCCGGAAGAGACTTCGTTTTTTGTCGTATGTTGACCGCACGTCGTCCAACCAGGAGCGCGGGAATGACGAACAGTGCCGCAAACGTACCGGCTACTGTACCACCCGCGGTTGCCAGAGCGATGGCACCGAACAAGTTGTTGGCTTTGGTACCAACGGACAACGGCGCAAGTGATGCAAGTGAGGTGAGTGTTACCAACACAATCATGCTGACACGCTCGAGCGCGGATTGCATGATGTGACCCGCATCGAGCGCGGACGTGTGTCCTCGCGCGACGCGCTTTTTGCGTTTGTACAGTGTGGCGTCGACGAGCAAAATGGACTGATGCACTGCCAAACCAACGACGAGAATTACGCCAACGGCTGCCTCGCGCGTGAAGGCCGCGTTGAATGCCCAAAAAGATGCGCCTACGCCGGCCAGTGCGAGTGGCAAACTGAGAAACACCATCCACGCGCCCCACACGGAATCGAATACAAGCGCGACGACAAGCACCACCAACGCAATGCCCATGGCGAACACCAGATACAAACCGTTGTCGCTGTGGTCGCCGCCTCCGCCGTAGTCGCTTCCCGCATCTGCGACTGCGTACCCCGGGGGAACTCCAATCGCTTTCAGAAATGCGTCATGCGTTCGTTGCGCGAGTTTCTGAGGGCCGCGAAAATCGTACGACACCATTCGCACGTATTGTTGATCTTCTCGCGTGATCAGGCTCAACGCTTCCCGCTCGCTAACAGATGCGAGATCGCCAACGCGTACCGGTGCCCTCGAAAAATTCGGAATGATTGCATCGTTCAGCTCCGCCAGCGTTCTTTCACGCGCCCCAGCGGATTTCACACTCACCGCGAGTTCTTCTCCGCCGATCTGAATATTCGTTCGGCCCGTAGAAGCGTTGCGCACTTCTCGTCCGACGGCGAGCGAGAACTGACTTGCGGTCAGACCATAGCGGGCCAGCGACGCACGATTGGGCTGAATAGTGACCTCGTAACCACGATCGGAACCGCCGTAATATCCGCCGGCCGTTATGCGAACGTCTTTGACGCGCGTAATGCGTTCAAGTCGTTCCTTGAGACTGTTCGCAACTTGTGCCACACCATCGAACGAATAACCAAGCACGCGAATGCGAAACGTTGAATACGATCCGCTTCCGCCGCCCGCGTTGAATCCCGGGCCTTGACCGTACACGCCAATTGACGCACCGCCAATTAGAACGGCGCGCTGCGTCAACAATTCCTGCAACTCCAATGGCGCGGATGTTAAGGCGCCGTCGCGCGTGAACAAAACGTTCATGCTGCCCGACGTTCCGCTCGAGCCCGATGATTTCACCATTTCGACTTCAGGCCGCCCGAGCACAACCGATTCGAATTCGGCAATGGTGTGATCAACCGTGCCGGGATCAGAGCCGCGCGGAAAATTCAGGTAGATGCCCAGTGTGGATCGCGTTTGCCCGTAGCCACTGCCCCAGGAGTAACGCGGTACTTTCCTGACAAATCCCCAGGCGACAACGGCCATAGTCGCGGCTGTCGCAACAAGGGTGAGCCAACGCCAACGCAAACACTTTCGCAACATCCAACGGTATAAATCCTGAGTGCGATTCCAACGGACACGCTTTTTGGTTTCGCCCAGTCCGAGTGCGGGAACAACAATGAGCGCGCTGAACACGCTCCACAATGTTGCAATGACAAACGCGGCAGCGAACGGAACGAAAGCGGACCTTGCGTCACCCTGCAAATACAAGAACGGAAAAAGAACAACCGCGGTGGTCAGTGTTGATCCGACAACGGCCGGCATGATCCGGGTCGCGGCTGCCGCGCGCGCTTCCGGTGTATTTGGTACGGTGCTCAAACGATTCACGACAATGATGGCGTTCTGCACGAGAATACCGATGCCCATTCCAAGGCCGGCCAACGTCAACAGGTTAGCTGGAATATTGAAAAGAAAGAGCGTCAGTGCGGTGCCGGCAATGGCGATCGCTGTGCTTCCCATAATGAGCGCAACAGCGCGCCAACGCTGAAGCAGTAGCGACAACACCGTTAACACCGCGAGAAAAGAAATCGCGCCGCGTTTCGCGAGATCATTCAAGTCATGTTCGAGGTCGACACTCTCGTCACCTGATATTTGAATTGAAACTCCCCGCGGCATTTCCTTGCGCAAATCGGCAATGGCCTCGCGCAACGCTGCGGCGGTTTGGATTGCGTCGGCGCCGGGATGCCGCGTAACGTCGAGTGAAACCGCGGGCCTGCCATTCATTCGATAGAACGAGCCACGCGCATCTTCTTCAGCACGCGCCGATGCAAGTTCGCCAAGTGGAAAGACACGTGCGCCGAGTCCGCGAACCGGCAGATGCAGCAAGTCGTCGAGTGAGGCCGGTTGGTCTCGCAGGATGACGGGGCGAGAAGCACGGAACTGCTTTTCGTTGCCGAGTGCCTGAACGATTTGTGCACCATTCACGGCGTCGCTTAATCGCTCTGGTGAAACGCCAACGCGGCGCATCATCGTGGCGTCATAGGTAATAGCGACGCCAGTAACTGAATTTCCGTTCACGTTCACACCCGCGACCCCCGCCACCGCGCTAAGGCGCGGACTCACTTTGTCGGTGAGCAATTTCTGTAACGTGCCGGGTGTATATGGGCCCGTTATGGCAAGCGTGAGCAGTGGCTGTTCTTCGAGTCCTTCGGGAACGTAATTCGATACTGATGGAGGGGTGGCGCCAGCAGGGAAATCGGTGCGCAGTAGTTCCAGCCGCTCGAGAATGGCCAAACGCGTGAGTTGAATGTCGACGTTTGGCTCAAGTCGCACTTGTAGCGACGAATAGTTATCGCGCGAATCGCTATCAACGCGTCGCACGCCGCGCACACTCTGCACTGCTGCTTCAATGGGTGAGGTGATGTACGCTTCGATGACTTCGGCGGAAGCGCCAGACCAGGCCGTTGTAATGCGCAAACGCGGAAGTTCGACCGTGGTGCGCGTTGCAAGTGGAAGTTTTGTGAATGAAACGGCGCCAGCCAACAGAATGATGAATGCCAGCGCCCACACGACGGAGGGCCTCCGAACCGCGAACTCAATCATGCGCCGACCACCGCGCTCCTACGCAACGTTCGGCGCTCACTTCGACGTTCGAGCACGGCGTAGGCGGTTGGCAACAGAAAGAATGTGACGAGCAAAGCGCTGATTGAGCCACCGATAATTCCGGCGGCGAGTGGTTGATACAGTGCGCCGCCACTTCCACCGCCAATGATCAGCGGCAATACGCCGGTAATTGTAGTAATCGATGTCATCGCAATGGCGCGCAGCCGCTGATGACCACCCAGTAGAATGGAATCGTCAATGGAGTGTCCGGCTTCGCGGAATTTGCGAATGGCATCGAGCTTGACGACCGCTTCGTTGTCGGCCATGCCAATCATCACGACGATGCCAATAAGCGACACCGCGTTGAGCGATTGACCTGTTAGCCACAAGAAAATCACAGCGCCTGCGCCGGCGAGTGGCACTGTCAGCATTACCACCAGCGGAATTGTGAAACTGGCGAATTCGCCCGCGAGAACGAGAAACATGAGCAAGGCGGCGAGCACAGCAACGAGCGTCAACTCATCACTGGTTCGCTTGCGTTCCGCATCTGCGCCGCCGATGGACCAGGAGACATTGCTCTCGAGAACGAGCTTGTTCATGCGCTCAGTCGCATCACTCGTTGCTTGCGCGGTGCCGCCACTCTCGACCAGCGCTTCGATGATGGTGACGGGGCGTTGATTCACACGAACGACTTCCAACGGCGCGCGCATTTCACGCACCGTGACGAGTTGTCCGACCGGAACTCCGCGTACCGGTGTGAGCAGCGCAGTCGCGAGATCTTCGTTTTGCAGTCCGACGTAGCGCACGGATATCGGCGTGCGCCGATCGGTTTCGCGCAGGTCTGACGCGCCGACACCGCCGAGTGCGCCTTGCAGCGCTCCGGCAACGAGATTGGGGGAAATACCGTGTTCAGCAAGCCGAGTGCGCTTAAGAGAGATTTCGATGACGGGTTGTGTTGCGGAATAGGCGTCACGCACGTCGGTGAGCGATTTGATTCCGTTCAGTGTGCGTCGTACCGTATCTGCCCAGCGCGTAGCGTCGGTTGCGTTTGACGCGGAGAGCTCGACGCGAATGAGTCGCCCCTCGCGTCCGATTAACGAACCGAATTCAGACTGTCCGGCGAGATCGATTGCGAGCGCACCATTCGCAAGATCAGGCAATTGCGCGCGCAGATTATCGGCGAACCGGGCTGCACGTTTGTCCGTCGGAATTGGGACAATCACCTGCGCGGTTGCGCTCGAACCGGGCCCTGCACCAGCGAGAATTTCTTCGTCGGTGGCACTTCCAACACGGGAATAGATGTTGGAAGAGCCCAGTTTGTGTGCGGCGGCCTCGATGCGTGCAACTTGCTCCGTCGTTGCTTCAATCGATGTGCCTTCTGGCAGTTGCAGCGCCGCAACCAGCACACCTTCTTCAACCGGAGGAAGCACTTCTTTGGGAAGCCGCATGAGGAGCACAACCGTGACCACCAGCAACAATCCCGAAAAGCCAAAAACTGAAAGCGGATGTCGCAGCGACCACATCATGCCGTGTTCGTAGTACCTGGACAGTGCGTCGCCCCATCGATCGAGCAGCGTGTTCAAACCGCTACGTTTCGCTTGGCGCTTTTGCAGCGTGGATGACGGTGCGCCCACGCCGCTTTTGTTGCGTCGACCGACAATCATGACCGGCATCAATGTCAGCGCGAGTAGCAAGGACGCCAACGTGGTGGTGACCACACTCAGCGATAAATCGCGAAAGAGCGCTGCTGCCAAACCACGCACAAAGATGATGGGGCCAAATACCAAAACGGTTGTTAGAGTTCCAGCAAACAACGGCGCCGCCACTTCGTCGGTGCCTTCGATTGCTGCTTGAATGAGCGGCATGCCTTCTTCTCGTCGTCTTCCAATTGATTCGGCGACAACGATTGCCGTGTCAACCAATAGTCCGACGCCCAGGGCGAGACCGCCGAGGGACAGTACATTGATCGTGACGTGCATCGCTTGCAGTGCAACCAGTGCAACGAGCACAGACAGCGGAACAACCAACGTAATCGCAAGTGAAACGCGCCAGTCGCGCAGGAACAACAAAATGACAAGCAACGACAGAATTCCACCGACAACTATTTCCTGACCGAGATTGGAGAGTGCGTTCTCAACAAAGTCGGCTTGTGCGGCAACGACCGTAATTTGAATGGCGGGAAATTCCTTTTGTAGCTGCGTGACGGCTTCCATCATGCGATTCGTTACCGCAACCGTGTTCGAACCAGCATCTTTATAGACAACGAGTCCGACCGCTGTTGCACCATCGAGACGCGTTAACGTAAGCGGATCGGCAAGTCCGGGGGTAACGGTTCCGACATCGCGCAGCGTAAGTCCAGAACCTGGAGCGCCAATTGGCGTCGACAAAATTTCCGACGACGATCGAAATTCGGTGAGAGCGCGAACGGAAAATCTGAATTGCCCACGTCGAACTGTTCCAACAACGCCATTCGCATTTTCTGATTCGATGGCACTCGCAATGTCGGCCGAGGTAAGGTTGAGCGCGCGCAGGCGGGTCGGGTCGATGTCGACGCGTATTTGATCTTGCGGTTTGCCAACGACGGCAACGCTGGCGACACCCGCAATTTGTTCGAGACGGCGCGCGTGCACTTCGTCGGCAGTGCGTGCAAGAGAGCGAAGATCGCCACCGCCTTTTTTCGGATCACTGCGAACGGCGAGAACAGCGATTGGTCGTTCACCCGGATTGCTGGTAAGCAGTGTTGGACGGTCTGCGCGTTGTGGCAGGCGTCCGCGCGCTTGGTCGAGATGTTCGCGCACGTTGAGCACGGTTGTGCGCATGTCGGTGCCCCACGCAAAACGCGCGGTTGTTGTGGCTTCGCCGTTTCGACTGACGGAACGGAGCTCAACAATGCCGGGTGTTGATGCGATTGATTGCTCAATCGGTTCGGCAATTGATCGCGACACTTCTTCGGCGGCTGCGCCTGCATAGAGTGTGCGGATGGTGAGAACCGGGAGCCCAACATCCGGCAGCAGCGATACGGGAAGTTGGCTAAGCGAAACCGAGCCCAATAGCACAACGCCAAGAATCGCTGCGACCGTCGATACCGGGCGCTTTACGGCATACGAAGCAATAGACACGAGTTTTGTCGGCTATTTCGTGCGCGACTTTCGTGCTGTGTCGGCCATGCCGGTTGCACTTTTGTCGCGAAGCACTGTGATTCTGACGGGAGCATCATGCGTAAGCGTGAGGTGACCGTCGACAATTACCCTGTCACCGGCGTTCACTGGAATCACACCGGAAACGGAATCGGGCAACACTTCCGTGTCGATCCCGTTGCTACGACCTGGAAGAATGTATGTCCACTGCGCGCGACCATCACGAACTACAAACACCAATGGTCGTCCATCGCGTTCGATAACCGCGCGCGACGGAACGAGTCTCCTGTGGGTAAGTCGCACTGATTCGAGTTGCACATCGGCATACATGCCCGGTCGCAGTTGTCCACCAGAGGGCAAACGAACGACGGCGCGACCGGCGCGTGTGGCGCTGTCTACGAGAGGAAGAATGGCTTCAATACGACCGTGCATTTCCTTGCCCGGTGCGCCGGCGCTTGTTACGAACGCTTCACCACCAGCGTGCAACAGTGCAAGATCGTGCTCGAGCACCTGCGCTTCCACGCGCAGATTTCGTGTATCGACAACCGTGCCTATTGGTTGCCCGCTGCTCAGTCGTTCGCCGGGTGAAACAAATACGGCGTCCATGGTGCCGTCGATGGGGCTGACAACGACAGCTTTCGCTTGATCACTTTGCGCGCGTTCGAGCACGAGGCGGACTCCAGCGAGACCCGCTTTGATTCCGAACACGCGACGTTGTTCAGCGGTTGGCCCGCGACCAGTTACCAATGATTCAGGGACAAATGCTTCCTGAAACCGTTGCTGTGCTTCTTCCAATTTTGATTGCGCTTCGCGTACGGCAAGTTCGAATGGGTAGGGGTCGAGTTTGATAATGACGTCCCCTTTCTTGACGATCGACCCAGCGCGCACTGGTGTTTGCAACACTACACCGCCGACTTCGGCTGAAAGTTTAACGACGGCGTCGGAGCGAATGAGACCAGTGGTGTTTACGCGCAGCACAAGATCGCCGTCACGCGCTTCTTCGGCGACGACTGGCAGTTGGACGGAGTCTTTTTTTCCGGATGCCGCTTCGGTGGCGGCCTGTACTGCTGCACTTGGCGTCGTCGAATCGCCGGCGTTTGTGCCGGATTGTTTGCACGCGATCATCTCAAGCCCCGAAACTGCAAGCAGTGCCGCAAGAATACGACTTGACCGACAGTGTTTACTCATTCGAATTGACGGGGGGAGTGAGCTCGGCGCGATATGCCAAATGCTTTTAATCGAACGGACACGACGCAGGTTGAGTCGCATACTGACCTCGCGACGCTCAAGAATGGCACTTTCCCACCACTATGCAACATCAAAATCTCGCACGAGAAGTAATTCCAATGCCGTTCTGCCGTACCTTTCTCCAGGTTGCTTTGTGAACTGAATGCCGTTGAAGGCGTAACTATTGGCATCCATTGCGATGCGGCGCGTGAAGCGCTTCCTGAAGTCGCCATACCCAACAGCCACTGTAGCCGTTTCCAACGTCACCGTTGCTGTGCGGTCGAAAGTCTGCGCGATGAACTCGATTACCCAAATACGTCTCGATTGCACATTCCACAACGTAATAAGAGTCGAACGTCGTGACAGTTCATGTCGCGGTGTACAGTCGCTGAAATGCAATTGTCACCGTCGGTCGCGGGTCTTCAGTGATATCAAGTTTTTCTTCCCCGCAGACATGTGCGAAGTCACCACTTTCCCACACTGCGTAGTACGCTCCGTGAAAACGCGACCACTTCCGGGAGTCGCAAACGAAAAAATAAATCCATTGCCCACCGCGTGCCCTTATTGCCCACCGCGAGAGGTTGCATTTGCAACACGGGTGTTATGCTGGTTTCACCTGTGAGAATCGCACCCCATTTTTTCATCTACGGGCCTCCGATGGCCGCTACGTCTGGTACCAGCGGTCCGCCCGCTGACGCGGACGGTCCAGTTATGCTCGCTGCTGAATCCGACTTGTTGGACGCGTTGGAACGGTTGAGTAGTGCCGATTCTGACGAAGCCTGGCAAGATGCGGTGACCGCGCGTGACACGGCATTGCGTCGGTTGCTGATTGCTGTCAGTGACTTGCCACTCGATGCGCGTGAACTCGTCGTGACGCGAGCCACGCAACTGTTAACTCGTGATCGTCCGCATCCACCCGCGGATGACCTGTACCGAAACGGCGGCGCGTTATAATGCGCTTCTACCATTGTGAAATGCCCACGCTGTCGCCGTTGGCGGCGGGCGCTATACTGGAGGGACAATGCGCGCACCTTTGACACCGTTGAAAGCGTTTCTGAGTGATTCAGAGCGAGGCCAGACCGGTTTTGGAAACGTCGGTGACAATCGCATGAGTCACTGGCTTTCTGTTGCGCAGGCAGCTGAGAGAATTTGCGTGTCGACGCGAAATGATAGTGTCGAGTATGCGAAGACTCTCTCGCATTCAGTGCTTCCCCCCAGGGAGCAGCGGCCTACCCAAATAGAAGGTGACGGGCGCGAACCATCAGACTCACTCGGCAAACTTGCCGAGCGGTTTAGACTGGAGGCGGAAGACATGGAGCGAGCTGGTTGCTTCGAACTGGCTCTTGTTACTGTGTCTTCAGTTTGTCGAGCGCTGACAGATGCTCCGATATCACAGCGACTGCTGGCGACCGTGCACATGGGCCGCGTGATGCGGCAAATGGGCGACTTGGATAGTGCGAAAGAGGTTTATACCGGCGTTGCGACAACGGCAATGAGCGTCGGTGAAAAGCCAATTGCAGCGCACGGGCATATTGGTCTCGGCGTTGTGGCTGCGGAGCGAGGCAATCAGCCGGACCAGAAGGCGCACTATCAGAAGGCGCTCGAACTCGCACCGCTGGGAAGTCCCGTTGAACGGTCGTCCCATCAAGGGCTCATGGTTGTCGCAGTTGCGCGGAACGATTTGGCGGACGCATTGCTGCATGGTTGGCGCGCACACGACTTGTCACCGCCAAAGTCCGATGTTCAATATGAGGTCATCGGAAACATGGCTCGCGTCGCGCACGAAGGCGGCTTCTTCGGAGCTGCGAAAGCGGGATTTGAATTCGTTTTGCAGCACAGCACTGTTGCGCGAATCCGAATTGTCTCAATCGGAGGCGCAGTCCGAACTGCAGCATCGCTTGGCTTGAAAGAGGAAGCACTGCGCTACGTCGATCTCGGCTTCCTCGAAGTTCACAAAGGGGCACCGCGCCACGATGCAGCAAGGTTTTACTTGTGGTGCGCCGAGGCTTTTGCAAAGTTGGGAGATGTGGAATCTCGAAATTCACTTGCGGAGCGGGCGGGACAAATCGCCGACGCAGATGGATTTCATGAAGTTCGCCACAGGTCTGAGGCACTGCTGAATCAACCAACGTTGAGCACCACGTCGCGCCCATCGTCACAGATTGCAGGCCGCAGACCAGCGTTTTTCGAAAGCGACTCTGTAAGAATCGGAATCAATCGACTCGAAGCACTCGCAGTCTGACGAACTTGGGTGCAGCATCAACCCCATGGGTGACTGTCGTGACGCTTCGTCGTGTCCACCACGATTGAATCCCCCGATCCATCGCGTAGCACCCGACCGGTATTCGGACCAGTGACATCCGATGAAGAACATGCAGCAATCATCGGCAACGCAGCGGCAACGATCAGCACGAACAAACGAGACTTTCGCGTCATTCAAAGGCTCCGAAAAAGGGGGGACGTATGGACAGGCTATCAATACGCTTTTCCCTCCACTCGCGCGTCCTCCCAACGGGCAACCACCTCACGCCGTGAGCAATGAACGGCCCTTTCTTACGTGACTGATCGCTCAGTCGCCTGTTTTCCAGCAGACAGAGCGCTGGTAGCCCGCCTCCGCGGTGCGCTCGGCAGTTTTTCGACGTTGGAACCGTTCGACGACGTGGCGCTTCTGCTGGACGCCCTTCGTGTTGGCCGCGTCAGTATGACACTGGTGATCGTGGATGCGTCAACTTTTGAATTCGCAGAAAGTGCTTTGCGACGCATACACTCAGACTTCGCTTCGCATCCGCTGGTTGCGTATTACGACCCACGAGGACTGACCCAGCGCCACTTATTTGCATTGGCCCAGACGGGAATTACCGATCTGGTGCAATTGGATGTTCATGATTTGAAGCACCTGTTCGGCAAGATTCTCGAGTCGGCCGAACGGACAAAGCACGCAGAAATTCTTAGCGAACAACTCGAAGATGATATTCCGCCGGAAATTCGTTCCGTGTTCATCTATGCATTGCAGAATGCCGGGCATTCGATGGACGTACCAGAGCTCGCTGCCGCACTTGGGGTCAGCAAACGCACTCTGGCTTGGCGGCTGCGGCAGCAACGATTTCCTTCTCCGCGAGTCTTTCTGACCTGGTGCCGCTTGCTGGTCGCTTCATTGCTCCTACAGGAGCGTGGGCGCACCCTGGACTCGGTTGCGGCACAACTCGACTTTCCGGGCGGCCATTCGCTGGGAGGTGTGTTCTTTCGCTATATGGGGCGTGGAATCATTGCCTTACGAGAAGACGGCGTGGCGAGTGAAGTGCTCGCGGCGTTTCGCGCGGCGATTGCAGCAGCTGGCGATTCTCCGCAGCCGACCTGAACTTTCCTTGCCCCTGACTGCTGGGGCGGGTTACCTTCCGCGATCCGGTCGGACTTAATACCGCCGGCAGCGAAGACCACTTCGTTGTTATGCGGCGCAATTCGTCTTGCGCGATTAGCTCAGTTGGATAGAGCGTCGGCCTCCGGAGCCGAAGGTCACAGGTTCGAATCCTGTATCGCGCGTTCCCCGATATGAGTGCCCTCACATCCATATTGTGTCGTGCACGTAGCCGAGCTGAAACGAAAGTCAGTCCCTGAGCTGCAATTATTGGCTCAGTCGCTGCATGTCAGCAGCACTTCGGGGCTAAAGAAGCAAGATCTGATTTTCCGCATTGAGCAAGCGTTGCTCGATGCGGAGACCACGTTGTACGGCGAAGGCGTCCTCGAGATTCTTTCCGAGGGTTACGGTTTTCTCCGGGCGCAGGATTTCAACTATCTGTACGGCCCGGATGACATTTACGTCTCTCCTTCACAGGTGAAGCGATTCG
>JBDUAX010000101.1:0-11553 GCA_040004455.1 Gemmatimonadaceae bacterium | reverse complement strand
CGGGCCGACGACCGCAATGGCCCGTGCAAGTCTTTCGTCGGCGGCTGATAATTCTTCAACCGCCTTTTTCAATACCATCGTCGATAACAGTACGCTCACATCGTACCGGTAATCATGATGTGCGCTTTAGGGGTACCTGGATACATGATCCACGGTTTGCCCCCTTCCGATTTCGCCGACAGACCCGTGCTGGCGGCCGTCGCAAACGGAATGTAGACAACGTAGTTCGGCTTGGAGTTGGGTGCCAAACCAGTTGTCGGATTGAAATCCCCCAATGGACCCGTCAACTGATAAAGGGACGCCGGTTGCGTTGGCATTTTGATTTTGCCGCTCTTCACTTCGGCAAAGCGAATGGTATCGACCTGCGGACCCTGTGTGCCCTTGGCACGAATTTCCCGACCGGCCGCCATGAACGGTTCCATCGACTCGTGATAGCACGCGACGTGGAATTGCTTGGCATCTGGTTCGTTGGCGAGACAAATCATGCCATTCTTGGGTTGGCGTAGCATTTCGAGTTTATCCGCCGACTTGTAGCCGAGCACGCCGGCGCCATCGCGCATGTCTTTCGGAAGTGGCAGCGTAGCTGAAACAAGCTGCTCGGCAACCGGTGGGACTTTTTGCGCGAATGCAGCGACCGGGAAAACAACCAACGAAAGAGCGACGCCGAGTGTGGTGCGCATTTTGCGGAGGGGGTAGGAGTTGGGAGAACGATAGCGACGAATCCTGTTATGTCCATGTAACAAAAATGGTGACTCGAAGTGCCCCAACTCGCTGAAGAATGAATTTGGGGAGTCGAGGCTTAAGGCTATGGTTTTTCTCACTTCACAAATTGCATCGCGGATGGCAACTCCGGAACAGCTTGAACGTTCGCGAATCGCGTTGGAGGCGGAACGAAGCCGCTTTGCCGCGCTGTTGTTGTTTGCACGTCACGTGTCCCACGATATGAGCAACTACATCACGGTTGTGCGGACCTATTCCGAGCTATTGCTTGCCGACCTGCCAACGACTGGTTCGCCGCATGCGGACGTGCTGGAAATTCATCGTGCCGCCGACGCGATGGTGGACTACATGCAACGCATCGGTCGATTTGCGAGAACCTCCACGGCGCGTCCCGGACTGGTGCAGTTGGATGAAACACTCCACAACATCATCAAAGAGAGCGTTGCGGTAACGCGTATTCGCATCAATCTGAACTCAGCAGCCGCTGTACGCATTGACGCTGTCTGGCTGGCCGATGCGCTGAGAGAAGTTCTGAAGAACGCCACCGAAGCGTCGCCGGAAAATTCAGTCATTGAAGTGCGCACGTGCATCGAAACTGTAGCTGCGCCAATGATTGATAGCGGGGTGCCAATTGAAGTGGGCATGTGGGCCCTGATTGAAGTGACCGATTCAGGCGTTGGTATTGGATTGGACATGCGGAGTCGTGCTCTTGATCCGTTTGTTACAACAAAGACTGCCGAACGGGGCGCAGGATTTGGACTCGCGCTCGCACGCAGCGCAGTGTGGCAAGCGGGTGGACAACTGGTGATCGACGAACCGGACAGCACGCGAGGTGGCACTCAGGTTCGGCTGTGGCTTCCACTGGAAGGAGCGCCGTAATTCAGCCGACTGCATCGCGTTCGCGTGGGACGGCTACGCCGCGCGCGCAGTATTCAATTTTTGCAGCAGTCGGTTTGCAATCTTGTTCAATGGCAGTACTTCAATTGCAGCATTTATTTTTGCGGCCTCCTTTGGCATTCCGAACACAACGCTGCTCTGCTCGTCCTGCGCAATAGTGTGCGCGCCTGCGTCGCGCATTGCGAGCAATCCGCGAGCGCCATCCGCACCCATACCTGTGAGCAACGCGCCGCACGCGTGGTGCCCTGCCGCTCGAGCAACGCTCTGGAACAACACGTCAACAGCAGGACGTTGGTGGTGCACGCGCGGACCGTCTTTAACGCGTGCTACCCAATGCTGACCGTCGGCTTGAATCATGAGATGCTTGCCGCCAGGCGCGATCAGCGCGAGTCCGGAAACAACTGCATCGCCGTCCCTTGCCTCGCGAACGTGGATGCTGCACGATAAGTCCAGGCGTTTCGCGAATGACGCGGTGAACAATTCAGGCATGTGCTGCACGATTACCGTTCCCGGTGCGTCAGTCGGAAATTCGCGCAACAGCGTCTCGATGGCTTGTGTACCGCCCGTTGAGGCGCCAATAGCAATGATTTTACGTGACGGCTCGAGCTGCGCAATTGGACGACGTGTGTGCAGCATTCCCTGGTTCACGTCGGCCGACTTTTGTACGTGCGCGCATGCCGCCACGCGAATGGCTTTCACCAATTCGTCGGTGACTTCGGCTGAAATGCTGGCCGGCCCGGGTTTGGAGACAACATCAATTGCACCAAGCGCAAGCGCCTGCAATGCGGTTTCGCTATACGCCGCGGTGCGCGAGCTGAACACGACTACCGGCATCGGATAATGGCGCATGAGCCGAGTCAGAAATGCCAGTCCATCCATGCGCGGCATCTCAATATCCAGCGTCACGACATCCGGGTGCAGCTGCGCGATGAGTTCGCGCGCCATGTACGGATCGGAGGCGGATCCAACAACTTCAATGTCGGAATGTTTCGCGAGCGCTTCTGCCAACACGCGACGCACGAGCGCCGAGTCGTCGACAATGAGAACGCGAACACTGGGCTTACTCATGCGGCAATCGCCCTGAATTCAGCGGTGTTCGACAGGTCGCCAAACAGAACCAGTTCGGCCACAGCGCGACCCTCGCCAACGCCCAATGCGGCCCGGGCTTTCACGCTGCAATTGTCGTTGTTGTTCGCGACTTCGCCCTGCCATTGAGGTGCGGACAAAACAAAGACTGCGCTGGCACCAGCAACTTGCGGAAGGAAATTTCCGCAGATGACGTTTGCGAGTTCGCCCAACGCATCCTGCTGCAACGATTGATCGTGTTCCTGGTCGGCACCCAACATATTGGCGGCGAGTTCAGGCAAAACACAGGCTGATGCGCGCAAAACCAGACGACCGGAAACGGGCCCTCTGAAGGCAACGCTTACGGCGAAATCAAGACTGGACGCTGATTGCCTGGGCGAGAGTTCGACATCGGGAACGATAAGTCCCAATTCTTCAAAAGTCGCTGCCAGAATCCGATGCAGCGCCTGCTCCGTAGTATTCGACATCAGTAACTCCTGTGGCTTGTATGATGACATTGCGCAGCATCACCGGCGTGAATGGCTTTCGAACAACGGAGGCACCCAGCGCCTGCAGATTTGCGAGTCGGATTTCACTGCCCTCGGTTGATACAACGATGACGGAGAGATCTTTCGTATCCGGGTTGGCGCGCACATGCTGCAACATTTCCTCGCCGTCCATGATAGGCATGTTGACATCAAGCAACAGGAGATCAACCCACTGTTCGTGCAGCATGTTCAATCCATCTTCGCCGTTTCCGGCCTGATAGATGTTCGCAATGGGTACGCCACTCATCTTCAGAGTGCGGATGACCATTGTGCGCATCACTGCGCTGTCGTCGACAACGAGAACATTGAAAGCCATGAGAGGTTACGCTGCGTCTAGAGTTTGCATTCGGCGCCATCCACCTTGAGTGTAAGATCGCCTGTGGCGATATCCAGCCACATGGTACGTGAAACCTGCACCCCGCCCGTCTCCTGCGCGTGCAGCATGACGTTGTTCTTCCATAACAACTTCCTGAGAGTGACGAGATTGCGTTTGCCGATTTGATACCTGTCGTCTTCATCGGTATCGCCGCTGTGTGAACCGCCAGCGACCTTGATGATCATGCGTTCCTTGCGTGCGCCGAGTCGGTAGCACTCCTTGAATAGCATCGGCACCCCACTATCAACAAACATGGCCGGATTTTGCTCCATCTTCTCTGTGTCCATCGAACCGGTGGGCAACATCACGTGCAGCAAGCCGCCAATTCGCGCGACCGGGTCGTACACCGCAATTCCGAGACAGCTGCCAAGCGCGTAGGTCAAGAGTCGTTCCTCGACGTTCGCCGACACTTTGCAGTCAGCGACACCAACAACGCGATCGCGAACTCTGGCGGGCATCAAAGCGGTCATCGTACGTACACCGCAGGTTGCACATAGTCGAATTGATGCGAAGTACCCGTCAGGCTTTCGCTGTGACCAACAAACAGGTGTCCACCGGGACTGAGCAATGCCCAGAAACGTTCGACAAGTCGCTGCTGCGTTTCCTTGTCGAAGTAGATCATCACGTTGCGGCAGAAAATTGCGTCGAACGGGCCGTGCATGGGCCATTGGTCCATGAGATTCAGTCGCGCAAAATTTACCAGGCGGCGCAATGTCGCTTTCGCAGCGAACGTGCTTGAGCCGCCGCTCGAACCCTCACTCCAGTAACGCTTCTGCAAGTCAGCCGGCACGTCCGCAATCGCCTCGGCGTTGTACTCCCCGTTCGCGGCAAGTTGCAGTACGCGTTGACTGATATCGGTGGCCAGAATTCGCGCGTCACCGAGCTTGACGGCCGAACACGATTCGTTCAGCAGCATGGCCAACGAATACGGCTCTTCGCCAGTCGCGCACCCTGCGCTCCAGAAGCGCGCGGAATGACCGAGCGTTGGTATTATGTTGTCACGAACGAAGTCAAAGTGCGCGGGCTCACGAAAGAAATTCGTCTTGTTGGTCGTGAGCGCGTCAACCATTTCGCGGAACTCAATGCGAGTGGTGTCCCTCTCGACAAACGTCAGATACGAATCGAAATCGGCAATGGAGAGTTTGCGCAGCCGTTTGGCAAGACGCGCATGCACCAGGCCTTCTTTGCCCTGGCGCATGTGAATACCGCAGTGCTCGTGCAACATGGACGCGATTTTTTTGAACTGTGCGTTGGACAGTTCGGCATCGCTGATTTGCCACGAGCTGAGTGCGGATCCGTTGGACACGTTCGTATTTGCGTTACGCGGCCTGAGCGCTGGCTTCGCTAACGGACACGAGTTCGCCTGCCGACAGCACTTTGTCGATATTGAGCAGCAGCTTCACCTTGTCGCCGGCTTTGCCAATTCCAAGAAGCAAGTCACTGCGCACGCCAGAACAAAATGCGGGAGAATCTTCAATGTCTGCTTCAGCAACTGCAACCACGTCACTGACGCGATCAACCACCAACCCAGTCTGCACGTCAGAGATCTGCACGACAATAATGCACGATTCGGCGGCGTGATCGTTCGGCATTCCGAACTTGCGACGGAGGTCGGTAATTGGAATTACGCGTCCACGCAGATTGATTACCCCGCGAACGAAGTCGGGAGTGCGTGGAATGCGCGTGATGGTTTGCATGCCGATGATTTCACTCACCTTCATGATTTCCAATCCGTATTCTTCCCCCGCCAGAAAAAACGTGAGGTATTTTCCGGCGCGCGAAGACGCACCGGACGACGCAGCAGTTGCGTTTGATACTGAAGGAATTTCCGACGTGGTCATGACGCCAACCTCAAAGGCGGTGTATTCAGCGCGATTGTCTCGCGCACATCGAGTATGAGTGCAACGCGGCCGTCGCCGAGTATGGCGCCGCCGCTGAATCCATCAAGTTGTCCAAGGGAGTTGCCAAGTCGCTTTGCAACGACTTGTTGCTGCCCCAGAAGTTCGTCCACAAGTAGCGCAGATCGCCGATCACCGTCGTTGACAATGACGAGCAACCCCTCCAACGGATTATCGACAGCATCCGGCACATTAAATAGCCGATGCAGTCTCACCACCGGCATAATCGTTCCACGCTGGAGCACGACTTCCCCCCGTCCGGCAATTGTGGACAACATTGAGGCATCGGGGCGGAAACTCATCTGGATTTGCGCCAGGGGCAACACATAACGTTCGGCCCCAACGCGCACGAGCATGCCATCGGTGACTGCCAGGGTGAACGGCAAGCGCACGGTGAATTTGGAACCCTTTCCGGCCGTCGAATTGATGTCGATTCGACCGCCCACCGTTTCGAGGTTGCGGCGCACGACATCAAGACCCACGCCGCGCCCGGATATGTCGGTGACGACTTCGGCGGTGGAGAATCCTGGCGCGAATGCGAGGTCGAAGACGTCGCTGTCAGACATGTTTGCATCCGACGCGATGGTGCCATTCGCAATGGCACGCAGTACAATCTTTTCCCGGCTCAAACCGCGCCCATCATCGGTCAGCTCGACGACAACATTTCCCGACGAATGGTAGGCCGTGAGATGAATCTGCCCCGTTCTTGGCTTTCCCTGCGTTTCGCGATCAATCGGCGATTCAATGCCGTGATCCACGGCGTTCCGCACCATGTGAATGAGCGGATCGGCAAACAGATCAACCAGATTGCGATCAATTTCGACCTCATCGCCATCCGTTACGAAATTGACCGACTTGCCGGTCTTGCTCGAGGTGTCGCGAACGACGCGGGCGAGTTTCTGGAACGTCGCACGCAGCGGTACCGTGCGCATACTCATGCTGAGTTCTTGCAATTCGCGCACGATTTTTCCGGCGTGCGCAACTTTGCGAGTAAGTTCGGGCTGTTGTCCGTGAACAAAACACGAATCGCCAGCAATGATTGTCTGGGCAATTACGAGTTCGCCCACGATGTTCAGCAGGCGATCAAGCCGATCGGTGCGCACACGAATGGTCGCGTCGATTGATGAATCCGAATGCGCGGCCTTGGGCTCGGGGCTCACGAGCGCGAGCGATTGTATTGGGAAAACATCAACCGACGGATCGAACGACTTGAGCGCTCTGGTCAATTCATCATATTGCGCTGGAACGGCCAGCACTCCGCTTTCGTCGAGCGCAACTTCGACGGCCTGCAGCAACTCCCGCAGCATGTCGATGGAACGAAGCGCCAGTTCAGCGCAACTGCCTGAGTAGCTGAATTCCTTGTCGCGAACGCGACTGAGTAGCGATTCTGCCTCATGCGCAAACGCGGCGGCGCGTGAAAGTCCGAGAAATGCCGAAGTGCCTTTGACGGTGTGAAATGCGCGAAAGACAGTATCGAGCGCTTCACGATCATCGGGGTTGTTTTCAAGCGAAAGCAGTGCGGACTCGGACGCGACAATGTACTCGAGACCCTCGCCGACGAATTCGCGAAGCAGCGCAGCGTCGGAGTCCTCGGGTAACGAATCGAGACTGGCGGCGAAGAGTGGTTGGTCGGACGCTTCATCAGAACTGGCGTTCATGGCCAACTCCAGACAAACACCGACCGCGACCAGATCGTCGGTTGCATTCTCGCTCTTTGTTGAAATGACATTGCCCAGCAATTCGACGGCGCGAATCAAGTGTGAAGCAGCAGCGCCCGTGGCGCTCTTTTCCTTCAGCAGCGAAACGAGAGCATTGCGCACCTTCGCGAGATCATCGACATCGTCGATCTCGAGTTGGAGCAACAGAATCGCTATGTCATCAATTGCGGGCAGAGACACAGTGTCTCGCAATTTCAGTCAATCCCACTTCCAGTTCGTCCAGCAAGCTCACGGCAAACGCGAGCTGTTCGGCCGCGTGGTCGCGATTGGCTACCATGTGCGATCGGCCTTCGCGAAGACGGGACAGCGCTCCGGCAACGTCTTCCGTGGCCAATTCGAGACGTGCGAAACAATCGCACGCTAAGTGAGCTTCGACCGATCCCATGATGTCCACGTCATGCAGTTCGTGCAATTCGTGATCCACAAGTCGAAGTGCTGCTTCTCCCTCGAACAGCACTTCCTGAGCGCGGGCTGTGATGACCGGATTACCGAGCGTCGCCATGATGATGCTATTCTCTATCGCGTGATCAGAGATCGCCGCGCGTCAGAATTCGGCGCGCCACCTGGTCGACCACGTCGAGCGAGTTGTACGCGCCTTCGTAAACCTTGCGGCGCAACTCGGATACGCGCTGCGGATCGATCTTCCCGGACCTGTCGTTATCGGCACGTGCAGCAAGGTTGCGTGCAGTGTCCGAGATCTGGACAGTGTCGCGGCCCTTCGCCGATGACGACGGGGTACCGGATGATTTGGCGGCATCGCCGGTACGGTCAGCGTTGACCTTATCGGAAGAACTGCCACGATCCGGGCGAAGCGGATCGAAAATGCTCGAATTGATCTTCATGTGTTTACTCCTCCAGTAATGATTATCGGCATTTGTAATCCCGGACTTAAGCTTTCTGGGAAAAGTCGTTTCACGGCTGGCTTTCCCGAACGCCAAAGCACGAATTAAAACCGAACATCAAGTGCCGTCGAACCGTTTCGGAGCTGCGGTGCTCCCCCGTCGACGTAAACGTGCCCGCCTGGACGCGGCAAATGAGTGCCGAGCATAGCGAGCAGAGTTTGATGGGCTGCCAGTGAGAGTCTTTCGACGTGAGCAAACGCCAATTCGCGCGTCTCGGCGTCATTGAGTTCCGTTTTTGCTTCGGTCAGCATGGTGCCGAAGCTTTGCGATTCGTTGGACATGATCGGGTTACCGCAGGCTGTCGAACTGGCCAGACTTGCGGTTCGAACCGTAGGCACTCTGCGCCGATCCCGCGCGATTAACGGCAGCAATTTCCTGACGAAGTTCACCGGCGCGTTCCGCTACTCGGGCGGTGAGCACCGCGGTTGCGGAAACGCTGGCCTCGAGAGACTCGCGCACCTGCATGATGAGATCATCGGCCGTGTCGGCTGCGCGCTCAGCACCGGCGTACTGCGGACCATCGGCGCACGGGCGTTCGAGACGCAGCACCAGGAGATGATCGTTGAGTTCGGCAAGCACGTCATCGCGTTGTTGAAGCAATTCGGAGAAGCGCTCGCTGTCCTGAACATTTATTGCAGCGGTGTGGCCCAGTGAATTGAACGTTTCGCACAACGCGAGGGCTTCGCGTGCGGCTTGAGCGCGCGCCGACGAAGCTTTGCGTACAGAAGCGACAATGCGTTGTGCAAAGCGAGTATTCACGGCGAAATCACGCGGGGCGTTTCAGTGGAACAGAAAGAGTTGCTGCGCCAGTGAATCCGGCGCGCAGTGTTTCAGCGACCTGTACCAGACGTTCAACGTTCCGCGCATTTCGCTGCGTTCCGATGTCCGCCATTTCGCCAAGGAGCCAGCTGTAAAGGCTGCTGAGGTCAGAAGCAATGCGTCCGCCCTTGTCGAAATCCAACGTGGCCAGCAATTCGCTGACGATGCCGCGCGCCTTGCCCAACGATACCGTGCGAAGTGTGATGTCGTTGTTGTCAATTGCAATGCGTACGCGATGCAGACTTACTACGAGGTGATCAAACAGGAGGACGACGAGCCGCTCAGGAGATGCGGAGAGAATCTCCATTTCGCGATAGCTCGCGACCTGCGTAGCATATGACATGTAAAATCAGAGAGGCGTGACGGGTTTGGTGTTGCCATTGAGTGCCAGTATCGGCCGCTGTCACCTATTTCGAGAGGCCTGCAATAGCCGAAGTGAGATAACTTCCCTGAGCTTTAAGCGTGGCAAGCGCGGTTTCCATCTGCGTGTATTGCGACACAAGATTCTGGCGCATCAAATCGAGACGGGAGGTGGCCTGATCAGCGCGCAGTTTCAAGCGACGCACACTGTCATCGAGGCTCGTGATCTGAGAACTGACGATACCCGTACCAAATCGCGTACTGTTGTCTGTTGCGCCAACGACCGCCTGGCCAACGCCCGCAAATCCAAAAAGCGCTTCCACTTCGCTCGACTTCGAATCGATTGCAAACTTGAACTTCGATTCATCGATGTCGAGCGTGCCGAATTTGTTCAGACTGAGTCCAGTAACCGAAAGCGTTGAATAGGTTGCGTTGGTGGCGACTTTGGTGCGCAGCGAATCTGTCAACGAACTGACGCTGCTCCGCAGTGAGGAATTTCCATACAACGGCGCTCCGACTACTCGTTGCTCTTCGAAAAACTTTACAATGCTGTTGTACGAATCGGCAAATCCCTTGATGGCCGTGACCGCGCTGTCATCGTTACGCGCAACATTCAGATTCACGGTCGTGCCCTCTTCAGCACTCTCCAAATTGAGAGTCACGCCGCCAATGGCATCGGTGACAGTGTTCGAGCTGCGCGAGAGCAGAACGCCATCCACACGGAACTCCGCGTCCTGGCCCTTGCTGACTTCGCGCTGACGCCCAACACTCGAAACCGACGTGCTACCAAACGTACCGGCGCTGTTGTCGGCTTTCGCAACGGAGAACGAAAGCGTCAGACGCGATTCGCCACCGGTATCGTCGGTCAGATGAATGGCACCATCATCGCCGAGGGTGGCCGTGGCGGTGCGTCCGCCAGCACCAAAACCGTTTGTGCTGTTGTTGATTTTGTCGATCAACGTTTGCAGCGTTTCGCCGGGGTCGACCGTGACACCGACCGTTACGGCGGTACCGTCGCCACGAGTGCCGCGAACATTGATGGCGTCGCCGATCGCAACGTTCGTTGCTACTCCGCCAACTTTGAGATCGGTGAGTAACGTGCTGGCACTCGCCGGCGCATTGGCTGCCGTAGTAAATGCCGGCGATGTCACCGATTGACTGACCGATGCCGATTGACCGGCCGCAAAACCGAGCGCGTCGATGACCGCCTGGCTGTTGGCATCATTCGGATCTGCAGTGACGTTGCCGTCAGCAGCAATCTGAAAGCCGCTCGTGTCGCCATTTGAACTTGCCTGGGAGGACGCCTGCCCTCCAGCGGCATTGATCTTTGCAACGATGCTCGCAATGGAATCAACCGAAAGGTCAACGCTGATAACGTGACCGTTCACGCGCATGGTTGCCGGTGAAGGTACGACCGCCAAACCAAGGCCCGCCGCGATGGACACTGTCGTTGTCGACACAGTCTTGCTGCGCGAATCCAGGAACCCAAGTTCACGGGTTAATCCACCACTGCCATCGGAAAGAGCAATTCCGCTCGCGCCCGGCGTGTCGCGTGTCAGCACCAAACGTCCGCCACCGTTTCCGTTGGAAAGAATTGTTGCGGTTACGCCGTTTGGTGTTGCACCCGTGTTGGCGTTGTTGATTTTCGTGCGAATGTCTGCCAGTGAATCGGCGCTTCCCACGTTGATGGTGGTTCCGTTGACCGAGAAATCACCGGTAAACCCCAGTGCTGCTGAACTTGAACTCACGGCACTGCCACTGATTTTTGCCGCTTGTGCAAGCTGCAGGACTTCGACTTGATAGTTACCGGCAGATGCCGATGACGAGGCAGTTGCGGCGACAATGGCCCGCCCGGTATTTGGACTTGTACCGGCCGTTGCGACGTAACCCCCAATGCCGCCAGCACGAAGTGTGCGGGCGGAATCGTTCATTTTTTCAACCAACCCCCGGTACGTGTTCCAGGCAGTTTTTTGAAGAGCGCTGTTGTCGATCGCGGTTGTCAGCGGTGTGACCGTTCGATCCTGCTCTACTTTCACGAGCTGGTCGATGATGTCATTCCAGTTGATCGAACTGGAGAGACCGCTGATGCTTGCTACCGGACTAGTCATGATTGCTCCTCCTCGGGCCCTTTTTTCAGACAGCGTGTGGCTTTACACCACATCCCCGGCGCCACTTAGCGGATTTGCCAAGCGATGCCGGGGTTCGACGTCAATCGAGTACCGTTACTCGTTATCGAAGAAGCGTGAGCAC